>NZ_JBHUWH010000037.1:0-30787 GCF_042670125.1 Kitasatospora sp. NPDC057198
GGCCCGTTCGCGCGGTGCCCGGGGTTGCCGGATCAGTCCAGGTAGTCGCGCAGCACCTGGGAGCGCGACGGGTGGCGCAGCTTCGACATGGTCTTGGACTCGATCTGGCGGATCCGCTCGCGGGTCACGCCGTAGACCTTGCCGATCTCGTCCAGCGTCTTCGGCTGGCCGTCGGTCAGACCGAAGCGCATCGAGACCACGCCCGCCTCGCGCTCGGACAGGGTGTCCAGCACGGAGTGCAGCTGCTCCTGGAGCAGGGTGAAGGAGACCGCGTCGGCCGGGACGACCGCCTCGGAGTCCTCGATCAGGTCACCGAACTCGCTGTCGCCGTCCTCGCCGAGCGGGGTGTGCAGCGAGATCGGCTCGCGGCCGTACTTCTGGACCTCGATGACCTTCTCGGGGGTCATGTCGAGTTCCTTGGCCAGCTCCTCCGGGGTGGGCTCGCGGCCCAGGTCCTGGAGCATCTGGCGCTGCACGCGGGCCAGCTTGTTGATGACCTCGACCATGTGCACCGGGATGCGGATGGTGCGGGCCTGGTCGGCCATGGCGCGGGTGATCGCCTGCCGGATCCACCAGGTCGCGTAGGTGGAGAACTTGTAGCCCTTGGTGTAGTCGAACTTCTCGACCGCGCGGATCAGACCGAGGTTGCCCTCCTGGATCAGGTCCAGGAAGAGCATGCCGCGGCCGGTGTAGCGCTTGGCCAGCGAGACCACCAGGCGGAGGTTGGCCTCCAGCAGGTGGTTCTTGGCGCGGCGGCCGTCCTCGGCGATGATCTCCAGCTCGCGCTTGAGCTTCGGGGCGAGCTTGTCGGCCTGGCTCAGCTTGTCCTCGGCGAACAGGCCGGCCTCGATCCGCTTGGCGAGCTCGACCTCCTGCTCGGCGTTGAGCAGCGGGACCTTGCCGATCTGCTTGAGGTAGTCCTTGACCGGGTCGGCGGTGGCACCGGCCACGGCGACCTGCTGGGCCGGGGCGTCGTCCTCGTCGTCGTCCGAGAGCACGAAGCCCTGGTCGGTCTCCTCCTCGGCCTCGCCCTCCTTGCCGTCACCGGGCAGGGCCACGTCCTCGAGGAGCTCCTCCTCGCCGATGATCTCCTCGTCGCCCTTGGCACCGGGCTTCGCGGCGGCGGCGGTCTTCTTGGCGGCGGTCTTCTTGGCGGGGGCGGCAGCCTTCTTGGCCGCCGCCTTCTTCGCCGGGGCGGCGGCCTTCTTGACGGCGGCCTTGGCCTCGGCGACGTCGATGGTCTCGACGACGGTGACCTCGGCGCTGGCCACCGAAGCGGACACGGAGGCGGGCGGGGCGATGTTCGCCGCGGGGGCGATCCGCACCGGGGGCTTGGTCTGGGCGACCGGCGTGCGGGTGGTGACCGCCTTGGTCGCGGTGCGCTTGGTGGTGCTCTTGGCCGCGACGCTCTTGCGCTTGGCGCCGGCCGGCTCGGCCGCGCTGACCATCAGCTCCACCCCCTCCTCAATCAGCACCTGGTTGAGGCTGCGCATGACGTTCTTCCACTTGGTGACCGGGATCTGGTCCGCCTCGAACGCGTGGCGCACGTCGTCACCGGCGATCTGCCCCTGGGCCTTGCCCCGCTCGATGAGCGCCAGCAGTGCCGCGGACTCGGCGATCTCGGGGGGAAGCGAACGGGATGTGCTGGCCGACACGAACAACCTCTCGGACGATGAGTGGACACGAACCCGCACCGACCGGCCCGACTGCTCGGGCTCGGGCGGGTGGACGGTGACCGGGGTCTGCAGGACGGCAGCAGCGCCGCGGACCAACACAGCCAGCTGGCTTGTGGTGATATTCCGGAGCTGCTTCCGCTCCGTACACATCGCTGCCGCCCCTCAAGTGTTACGCATGCCCGTCGTGGCGCCCGTCACACCACCCGGCGGCCGGTACGGGCTGCCCCGAGCGGCCTATCCGCGGGGCGCGTCCGGGACCCGGTCGGGACCCGGTCGGGGCCCGGTCGGCGCCTGGTCGGCGCCCGGTCGCGGCCCGGTCGGGGCCCGGTCGGGGCCCGGGGCTTCCGCGGCGGGGCCCGGTCGGGCGCGGCCCCGGAGCGCCGATGGCCCCTCGGCTGCGCGGGTGGGGCAGCAGAAGGGCCATCCGGTCGGAGCGGCGGTCGGGGTGGACCGCTCAGTGCTCGCGCGGTGCGGGGACGGAGTGCTCGATGTCCGGGTGGACGGTGAGCAGCGCGCGGACGGCGGCCTCGGCGGCGGTGCCGTCACCGGTGCCGAGCGCGTCCACCAACCGGGCGTGCAGGCTGACCGCCGACTCGGACGGGCGCTCGCAGGTGGTGCCGGAGCCGCCGGAGACCTGGAGCGCGCCGGCCACGATCCCGGACAGGTGCTCCAGCATCCGGTTCCCGGCCATCTGCAGCACCAGCCCGTGCAGCTCGGCGTCGGCCCGGGAGTAGCTGACCAGGTCGCCCTGGCCGCCGGCCTGGCCCATGATCTCGGTCAGCTCGACCAGCCGGTGCTGGACGTCCTCCCGGCCGTGCCCGGCGGCCAGCCGCGCGGCCAGCGGCTCGATCGCCCAGCGCAGCTCGAACAGCTCGCGGCGCTGCTCGTCGCGCTGCGGGCCGAAGGCGCGCCACTCGATGATGTCGGGGTCGAGCAGGTTCCAGTCGCTCACCGGGCGGACCCGGGTGCCGACGTTCGGCCGGGCCGAGACCAGGCCCTTGGCCTCCAGCACCCGGAGCGACTCGCGCACCACGGTGCGGGAGACCTCGAAGCGCTGGCCGATCTCCTCCGGCACCAGCGGGCGGTCGGCGCCCAGGTCGCCGGAGACGATCATCTGGCCGAGCTGCTGGACCAGCTGGCCGTGCAGGCCGCGGCCGCGGCTGCTGGTGGTCTTCCGGCCGACCCGGGCGAGGTCGCCCTCCGCCCCCTCCCAACGGGGGGCGGGCGGGGTGGGGCGGTCGGCGTACGGGAAACGGTCCAACTCGGAGGCGGAGATCGACTCGGCCTGGCGAGCGGCGGTCACGGTGGGGTGCGCAAGGGTACTCACGCCATCCTTTGTCGGCGATCGGCGGAGCCGCCTTGAGCATTCTCCTGAAAAGCACACGAAAGGGTGATCGACCGTGTCTGGATAATTGACTTCTTATCAGTCGTAAATGCTCATACCGGTCATCCCGTGCTGTTTCCCCCGGCGGTTTTCTCCCGCCCCTGCTGTCACGCCGTCAGGGCCCTTCCCGGCGCCGCTCCCCGGCCCTCCCCGCCTGCCCTCGCGCCCGCCTGCTCTCCGGCCGCCTGCTCTCCCGGCCGCCTGCTCTTCCGGCCGGGCGGGCCGCGGCGCCCCCGCCCGGGTCACAGGCTCCGGCGGCGCGACTGGACCAGCACCGCAGCCAGCACCAGCATCGCGGCGGGGGCCAGCAGCGCGGCCAGCACCACGCCGTCCAGCGCGCCCGCGGTCCGGTCGGCGGCGCTGCGGACCCAGTCCAGGCCGTACTGGAAGGGCAGCAACTCCCGTACCCAGACCGGCCAGTTGCGGCCCGTACGGTGCAGCAGCAGACCGGCGGTGGGCTCCAGCAGGGCGGGCAGCGCGCCGGTCAGCAGGACGCCGACGACGGCGCTGCGCACCAGCGAGGTGATCAGCAGGCCCGCCCAGCCGCCCGCCACCGACAGCGCCAGGAACGCGGCCAGCGGACGGCCGGCGCCGCCCGCCGCGAACGGGGCGGCGGGCAGGCCGGACGGGTCGAACAGGGGCGAGGCGTCCACCCCGGCGGGCAGTGCGAGCCACACCGCGAGGACGTTCGCGCCGAGGGCGGCCACCGCCAGCAGGAGCGCCGCCGCGCCCACCACCAGCGACTTCGCCAGCAGCGCGGTCAGCCGGCGGCCCGCGGTCACCCGCGAGGCGGGCAGGCCGGGCCAGCGGATCTCGTTGCCGTAGGCCAGCGCGCCGAGCACCGCCGCCGCGAGCGCGGTCAGCGGCAGCGGCAGGGCCGGCACCACCGCCGCGACCGAACGCACCGCGTCCGGCACCGCCAACTCCCCGGCCGGCAGCCGGGTCGCGGTGAACGCCGCCACCGCCGCGTTCAGCACCAGCGCGCCCGCGACCACCACCCACGTGGAGCGCACCCCGCGCAGCCGACGCACCTCACTCGCCACCACCCGCACGGTCACTCACTCCCGTTCTCGTCGTCGGCGGCGCCGCTGTGCGCCGCCCCTCGCGGATCCGCCGCACCCGCGACGGCGGGCCGCTCCCCGCCCGGCTCCCGCGAGCGCCCCGCCGGTTCGGCCGGACGCAGCCCGGTGGCCCCCGCCGACCACGGGCGCCCCGGGAAGGGGCGCACCGGGGCGGGACGCCGCCCGACTCCCCCGATCCGGGCGGGAGTCAGCAGTTCCGCGTCGGTCGGGTTGGCCGCCAGGTGCTCGGCGTCGGCCACCCCCGGCCCAGGCTCCGGCCCGTCCGCTCCCGGCCCCGCGGGACGTGCTGTCGGACGGACCGCCGAGCCGCCGAGGGCGGACGCCCCGCGTGGGGTGCGCCTGGTCAGGTCGACGGCGGGGGCCGGGAGCGTCCGGGGTTCCGCGGGGGCCGGGGGCACTTGGGACGCCGGGGCGGGCACGACCGGGGCCTGGACGGCGGCCGGGGCCGCTACCCGGGTGGACGGGTCCGGTGCGGGCAGGCTCGGCACGGGCAGGCTCGGCGCGGGCAGGTCCGGCGCGAGCGCGGCGGCGGCCCAGCGGCCGGCCTGCAGGCCCCGGTGGTCGAGTTGGCGCTCCGGCTCCGGCCCGGCCGGACGGCCGACGGTCGCGGGCCGCCGGTCGTCCGCCCCCTCCGGGGCCGCCTGCTCCGGGGCCGCCTGGCGGACCGTCCGGATCGACACCTGGCCGGAGCGCCCCGAGCCGCTGGGCAGGGCGGACGGGTAGGAGGCGGGGCGCTGCACCACCCGGTCGGCCAGCTCGTGCAGCAGGATGCCGTTGCGGTAGGCGAGTTCACCGATCTCGGTGCGGTCGATGCCGCTCACCGCGAGGCCGGCGCCGCCGTCCCGCCGGACTTGACCGCCCTGGGCGGACAGCAGGTCGGCGAGGCGGGCCATCTGCGGGCCCCGGACCAGTACTTCGGGGTGCAGCCTGGTGCGGCGGAACTCCACCACCGGCTGGTCGGCGGCCAGTCGGCCCGCGTCCAGGGTGACCACCCGGTCGGCGAGCGCGGCGGCCTCCTCGGGGGCGCGGGTGGTCGCCAGCACGGTGCCGCCCGAGAGGGCGAAGGAGCGCAGGAAGGCCCCGAACCACTCCTCGTTGCTCGGGGACAGGCCCTCGGTGGGGGCGTCCAGCAGCAGCGTGGAGGGGTTGCCGAGCAGGGCGGCGGCCAGCGCGAGACGGCGGTGCATGCCGGGCGAGAAGGTGCCGATCCGGTGGTCGGCGACGGCGGCGAGCCGGGTCTGCTCCAGCAGGTCGTCGGCCCGGCGGGCCGGGACGCCGACCGTGCCGGCCAGCATCCGCAGGTGGGACCGGGCGCGCTGGCCGGGGTGCCCGGCCTCCGGGCGGCCGGTGGCCAGCAGGACGCCGATCTCCCGCTCCGGGCGCCGGATCCGCCGGTACGTCCGGCCGTCGAAGAGGGTGAGGCCGTGGCCCCGCTCCAGTTCCACCATCAGCCGGAGCGCGGTCGTCTTGCCCGCGCCCTCGTCCCCGAGCAGCACGGTGACCGTTCCCGGGCGGGCCTCGAAGGTGAGGTCCAGCAGCGCGGGGGGCCGCCCCCGCCGGTACGCCTTGGTCAGTCCGGTGATCTGGATCATCGCTGCCCGCTCCCTCGCCCGCCGACAGACCGGGGGTGTCCTTCTGGCCTGAGCCTGCACAGTAGGACGCGGAAGCGGTGAAACCAGGCATTACGGATGGGTCGTGGACGGCGTGGGCGCCGACCTCACCCGTACAGGGGACAGCCCCGGCGCCGCACTGACGCCTTCCTCACGAACCGTCACCACCCTTGGGGCGCAACGGACTCGACCGCTCCCCCGGAGCGGGGGCCGGCTTCAGGCTTCGGGGCGCAGCATCGGGGGGTTGAGCAGGGTGGCGCCGCCGGCGGTGAACAGCTGGGCGGGGCGGCCGCCCTGACGGGTCGTGGTGCCGCCGGAGGGCAGCAGGAAGCCGGGGGTGCCGGTCACCTTGCGGTGGAAGTTGCGCGGGTCGAGCACCACGCCCCACACCGCTTCGTAGACCCGGCGCAGCTCCCCGACGGTGAACTCGGGGGGGCAGAAGGCCGTGGCCAGCGAGGAGTACTCGATCTTGGACCTGGCGCGCTCCACCCCGTCCGCCAGGATCCGGCCGTGGTCGAACGCAAGCGGTACCCCGTCCCCCTGCTCCTTGCCGAGCAGTTCGCCCACCGGTGCCCACCGGGCGCTGCTGGCGTCGCCGCCCGCGCGGGGCGACGGCAGGTCCGGGGCGAGGACCAGGTGGGCGACGCTCACCACCCGCATCCGCGGGTCACGCTGCGGGTGCCCGTAGGTGGCGAGTTGCTCCAGGTGCACCCCGGCGGGGGTCTGCCCGGCCGGGAGGCTGCCCGGGAGCGACTGGGCGCGCAGCCCGGTCTCCTCCGCCAGCTCGCGGGAGGCCGCCTCGGCCAGCCCCTCGTCCAGCCGCACGAAGCCGCCCGGCAGCGCCCAGTACCCCTGGAAGGGGGCCTCGCCGCGCTTCACCAGCAGGGCGCACAGCTCGTGGTCGCGCACCGTCAGCACCACGAGGTCAACCGTGACTGCGAACGGGGGGAAGGCCGACGGGTCATAACGCGACATGCGGCTGATCTTAGTCGTCTCTCTGACGATAATCACAGACCACAGCGGCTTTTCCCCTCCGGCGGCCCGCTCCCGGCGGAGGCTCCTCCCACCCGCCGACGGCTCCTCCCACCCGCCGACGGCTCCTCCCATTCGCCGACGGCTCTTCCCATCCGCCGGGGTGCTCAGCCGGCGGCGAGCTGCAGGAACGACGGCGCCTCCTCCACGACCGCGACGCCGATCCGGCTGACCCGGACCGAGAAGGGCTCGCCGGCCACCCGCAGGCCGGTCAGTTCCAGTGCGCCCAGGGGGGCGGTGCTCGCCGGGCGGGTGGCCACCCGCCCTGACGGGACGTCGGGACGGACGCCCGCCAGCGAGAGCACCAGGTGGACGGCGGCCGCCGCGGAGACCGCGGCCGGGCGGCAGGCCGCCGGGTGCGGGACGGGCGGGCAGTCGGCGACCTTCTGCTCGCCGGCGTACATCTCCGGCAGGCGGCCCTCGAAGTGCACGGACGCCTCCAGCAGGCCCTCCAGCAGTATTTCGGCCTCCCGCTCGAAGCCCGCGTCCACCAGGCCGCTGACCGCGAGCGCGGTCTCCTGGACCCGGACCGCACCGCTGCGGTGGCCGAGCGGGTTGAAGCGGGGGGACTTCGCGCTCAGCGTGCGCAGGCCCCAGCCGCAGTCGAGTTCCGGGGTCACCAGGCGCTGGGCCAGCACCCTGGTCTGCTCGCGGTCGAGCAGGCCCTCGTGCAGCTCGCCCTCGGCGGCCAGGCCCGGGTCGAAGAGGTGGACCAGGGTGGAGGCGACGGCCGGCACCGGCCGGTCCGGGGCCAGCAGGGCGGCGGCCGGGCGGCCGCCGGAGAGGTCGTCGATCCAGAACTGCTCGCGGAACCGTTCCCGCAGTTCGGCCGCCCAGGAGCGCCACTGCGCCGCGCCCGGCCGGTCGAAGGCGTCCAGCAGGTCGGCGCCCTGGAGGGCCGCCCGGTGGGCCTGGGCCTGGACCTCGCACCGGGCCGGTCCGGGCCGCGCGGCGCGCTCCTCCGCCGGGCGGCCGAAGTCGGCGACGAACCCGACCGAGCCGTCCGTCCCCTCGGCCACCACCGCGGCCCGCAGCGCGCCGAGCGCCCGCTCGGCCGCCGGGAGCAGCTCGGCGACCTCGGCCCGGGGCATGCCCCAGCGCCACGCCTCCGCCAGCACCGTGACGAACAGCAGGGTCGCCTCCGTCGCGGTGCAGGTGGCCGGCAGTTCGGGGCCGCCGTGCCGCAGCGGGCCGGGGACCACCCCGTCCATCGCCTGGGCCGGGGCTCCGGTCTCGCCACCGGACGGGTTCGCCCCGCCGGAGGCGCCGGGGGCCTGCCCCGGCGCCGGCCCGGCCGGGACGGCGCCCTCCGGGGCCGACGCGGCGTCACCTTGGGACGCGGCAGCGGTCGGTGGGGTCGCCTGGTGCTGGCGGCGGGCGACCGCCCGCAGGGTGCCGGCGGCGAGCCGGGTGCCGAGCGGCAGGGTCATCCGGGCCGCCCACAGCGCGTCGGCGGCGGTGAGGCCGAAGCGCCAGGGCGCGCCCGAGGCGGTGTAGAGGTCGGTCGGCCGGTCCGCGTCGGCGAGCAGCAGCCCGCCGAGCGAGTCCAGGGCGCGGGCGACCAGGCGGGCAGCCCGGCGGTCGTCGGCCCGGACCTCGGGCTCGGACCAGGGCAGCGGTACGCCGGGGCCGCGCCCGGTCGGCGGCCGCCCCGTCGAGGGCGTCTCCAGCTCGGCCCGCAGGTCGACCGACCAGCGGGCGCCGGGCTGGATCTCCAAGTCCCAGCGCAGCACGCCCGCGCCGGCCAGCACCGCGTGCGGCGAGGGCCGTGCGCTGACGGTGGCCGCCCGGCCCTGGCCGACCCAGCGCAGGCCGGAGGACTGGACCTGGCCCGGCAGGTCGGCCGAGCGGCGGCCCGCGGCGATGTCGGTGAGCAGGCCGAGGTCGGTGCCGAGCGCGATCTCCAGCGGCAGCCGGGCCGGGCGGGCGCCCGTGTTGCGGACGGTCACCGTCTCCGCGCCGTCGGCGTGCCGCAGCCGTTCGACGGTCAGCGCCGGATCCGGGTCGAGGTCTCCCGGCACCCGGACCGAGCCGACGAACCGGGCCGCGGCGGCGGAGGTCAGGGTGCCTTGGAGCGAGAGCGGCTCCATGCCGCCCAGCCGCAGCTCCATCCGGGCCAGGGTGCGCACGCCGTGCCGGAAGAAGCCGTGCAGGCCCTGGCCCCGGAGCTGGCCGTCCGGCCCGGAGGCCGCCATGCCGGGGGCGTTGACGCACAGGACGTCGTGCGCGGCGGAGGGCTGCGGCCGCGGCGGCTGGGGCGCCTGGCCGGAGGGCCGGGCCGGGCCGGCTGCGGGCGCGCCCGCTACCTGCTCCGACCTGGCCCCCTGCGGGCCGCCCGGGGCCGACGGGTGGTCGGCCCGCGGTGCCGGGCCGCCGCGCCCCGGCGCCGGGTGGCCCGGGGCGGGCCGCACCGCGGTGCCGTACGGCGGGGTGCCTCCGGGCCCGTAGGGGGCCCCGCCGGTGGGCGTGCCGTACGGCGGGGTGCCGACCGGGGCCGGATACGGGTGGGCAGCGCCCGACGGGGTGCCGTACGGCGGGGTGCCGGGGGTCGGGGCGCCGTACGGGGGTGCTCCGTGCGGCGGGGGGCCGGGAACCGCCGGGCCCGCGCCGGGCGTTCCGGGGAGGGGGCCCGCGGGCGTGCCGTACGGGGGTGTGGCCTGACGGGGTGGCGGAGGGGCCGCCGGGCGGGCGGGCGGCACCGGGGTGTCCCCCGGGGCCGGCGGGCCGGCGGACGGCAGCGGTTGGGGCGCTGCGTGGGGTGGCCTTGGGTCGGTCACCGGGCTCTCCTCCCCCCGACCGGCCGAGGGCTGCGGGCTCGGTCGGCCGCGAGCGTGCTCGATCGCGGACTGTGCTGCTCTGCCGCCGGAACACGCGGCTCTGACTCCGGTCGGACCGGACCGCCGGGGTCGTCCGGGGGCCGGCCGCGCCGGGTCGAGCGACGCGTGGCCGGTGCCCCGCACGGTCGGCCCGGTCGTACCGGTTCGGGTGGCGGCGTTCCGCAGAATGAACGCCCCACACCTGCCCCAGGTCACGCCCGTGCGGCGGACGCCCGTGCGGAGGGGGTCGCGGGCCGACGGTCGTTCGGTGCTCCGCGACCGGCACCCGGAGCGCCCGCTGTGCCGTGGTGCCGTTCGGGGGTCTCCGCACGCGGCGGACGCCCCCCGGCGGCTCCTGTCCGACGTCAGGATACGGTGCGAGAACGACGGCGATCGCACCGGTGACCCCGGCAATCGGCGTCGCGACCAGCCTGTGACCAGCTCGCACCTAGGAGTTGCATGTCCTCCCTCAGCCGCATCCCCGGGATCGTCACCACCGACCACGTCTTCCGGGTGCCGCTGGACCACAGTGCCCCCGGCGGCGAGGCGATCGAGGTCTACGCCCGCGAGGTGGTGGCCGCCGGACGCGAGCACGACGAACTCCCTTGGCTGGTGTACCTGCAGGGCGGGCCCGGCGGGAAGGCCAACCGGCCGATGGGCCGGGACGGCTGGCTGGACCGGGCGCTGGACGACTACCGGGTGCTGCTGCTGGACCAGCGGGGCACCGGCCGCTCCACCCCCGCCAACCGCCAGACCCTGGCCCGGCGCGGCGACGCCCGGCAGCAGGCCGAGTACCTGGCGCACTTCCGGGCCGACTCGATCGTCCGGGACGCCGAACTGATCCGCCGGCAACTGCTCGGCGCCGACGGCAGGTGGAGCCTGCTGGGGCAGAGCTTCGGCGGCTTCTGCACCCTGACCTACCTCTCGCTGGCCCCGGAGCACCTGCGCGAAGCCTTCGTCACCGGCGGGCTGGCCGGGCTGCGCCGCTCGGCGGACGAGGTCTACCGGGCGGCCTACCCGCGCGTCGCCCGGAAGAACGCCGGGCACTACGCGCGCTTCCCCCAGGACGTGGCGGCGGTACGGCGAATCGCGGCGCACCTGGTGGAGCGGCCCGCGACCCTCCCCGGCGGCGGGACGCTGACCGTGCGGGCGTTCCAGGCGCTCGGCATCCTGCTGGGCAGCGGCTCCGGTTCCTACGTCCTGCACTACCTGCTGGAGGAAGCCTGGGTCGAGGGGGTGGACGGGCCGGAGCTGTCGGACACCTTCCTGGCCGGGGTGCAGTCGCAGCTGTCCTTCGCGCAGAACCCGCTGTACGCCGTCCTGCACGAGTCGATCTACGGGCAGCGCTCGGTCGACCCCGGGGCCACCGACTGGTCCGCGGAGCGGGTGCGCGCGGAGTTCCCCGAGTTCGACGCCGAGGCAGCGCTGGCCGGGGACGGGCCGGTGCTGCTCACCGGCGAGATGATCCACCCGTGGATGTTCGAGACCGACCCGGCGCTGCGGCCGCTGCGCGGGACGGCGCAACTGCTGGCGGAGCGCACCGACTGGCCCGACCTGTACGACCTGCCGCGCCTGGCGGCGAACGAGGTGCCGGTGTACGCGGCGGTGTACCACGACGACATGTACGTGGACACGGCGCACTCGCTGGAGACCGCGGACGCGGTGGCCGGCACCCGGGTGTGGGTCACCAACGAGTGGGAGCACGACGGGGTGCGGGTCAGCGGCCGGACGGTGCTGGACCGGCTGATCCGGATGGCGCGCGGCGAGGTGTAGCCGGGCGCCGCGCCACCGCTGGGCGGGGATGCGCATGTCAGTCTCCGATCGCGTGTCGGCCCCGGTGCCTCCGGACCTGCCGGAGGTGGGAGTCCGCCGGGGCGGTCCGCTGTGGACGCGGGCGGCGCCCGTGCTCCGGCCGGTCGGCCGCGGCTGACGGGCCGTCGGTCCGGACCGCCGCGGCGGGCGGAGCGGGCGGGGTGGACGGGGCGGACGGCCCGGCCGGCCGGTCGTCGCCCCCGGCGGGCCCGTCCGGGGCAGCGTCGGGCCCGGGGGCGGGGCCGCGGTCGGCGACCGCTCCCGCGCTCCCGCCGTCTCCCCCGGTTCCCCCGCCGGGGGCCGCGGGGCGCGCCGGGTCGGCGGGGGCCGCCGGGGGCGGGGGCTCCGGCAGCCCCGGGAGCGGTCCGCCCCGCGGCCTGGCGGCGCGCTCGCGGCGGATCACCTGGAGCAGGGCGTCCGGGGAGATGCCGCAGTTCAGTGATTCGTAGAGGAGCTGGGCCAGGGTGTAGCCCGGCTCCAGTTCCAGGGCCCTGGCCAGGACGACCCGGGCCGTGGCGGAGTCGTCGGCCAGCCAGGACGTCCAGGCCAGCAGGGTCATCGGTGGGACGGCGAGGTGTTCGAACGGGTCGACGCAGCGCTGGATCAGGAACCGCCACAGCCGCTGGGCGGCGGCGAGTTCGTCCGGTTCGGCGTACTCGGCGCCGCGGTCGCGGCCGAGTTTGTCCTGCATGCCGATCAGCAGGCGGGCGGTGCGGGCCGCGTCCAACTCGCGGGCCCCGGCACGGAACTCCGCCATCGCCTCGGCGAGCAGCTCCGCGGTGCGTTCGACCGTCGCGGCCCGGCCGCCGGGGCCGGCCAGCTCGCGGACGAAGGGCGGGCCGGCGTCCTCCAGGGCCCGGCGCTGCGTCTCGGAGCCCGGCGGGCCGATCGGGGCCAGCCCGGCCACCATCGCCTTGCGGCTGCCCCGCGGGGCGAGCCCGGCGAACGTGGCCGCCACGGCGAGCGGGCTCGGCTGGTGGGCCGCCCGGACCGGGGTGCCGTCCGGCGGACAGCAGTCGGCCCCGGTGCACAGGAAGGACCACCAGCGGCCGGCCGAGACGCAGAGCGACTCCTTGACGGCCACCTGCTCGTTCTGGAAGGCCCGGGCGAGCGCGGCGGCCAGCGGGCGCAGTCCCGTCAGCACGCCGTGCCCGTCCCCGGGCGAGCGGGCCGGACCGGCGGGATCCCGGCAGAGGTAGAGCAGGACTTGGACGGGGCGGCGGTCGCGCCGTTCGGACAGCTCGACCAGCAGCCGGGCGGCCTCCTCCGCCGTGCGCTCCCACTGGGCCGGGTCCTCCGGGATGTCGATCCGGATCACGCCTCCCTGGTCGAGCGCGGTGCCCTGCAGGCCCACCGCGACGATGCTGTCGTCGGGGAAGAAGCCCAGCAGGTAGGGAAGCATCTCCGCCATGTCGGCGGGGCCGCGCAGCCGGACCGGGAGGTGGCCGGGGTGCGGGGCGGGGGTGGTGGTGCGGTCGTCTGCGGTCATGGCGGAAGCTTGGACCGGATCGCGCCCGGTTGCGGAGAATTCGCCCGACCCTGTGGATAAGTCGGGGGGTTCAGCATCTCCTCCCCCGAATGGCCTACATTTCGCCGCTCCCAGCATGGTTCGACGGTGTATCAACCGATGAACGCCACTCTGTCCACAGGTCGTCATTCGCGATCCGTCCGTGCCGCACGGTATCCATGACCTCATGCAGACGCGCGAACCCCACCCGACCACACCCGCCGACCGCGACGCCGTCCGGGCCGCCGCGGAAGCCGTGCTGCGCGACCTCGCCGGCCCCGCCGCTGCCCTGCGCGAGGACCAGTGGAAGGCCATCGAGGCCCTGGTGGTGGACAGCCGCCGAGCCCTGGTCGTCCAGCGCACCGGCTGGGGCAAGTCCGCCGTCTACTTCATCGCCACGGCGCTGCTGCGCGCCCGCGGCGCCGGGCCGACGGTGATCGTCTCCCCGCTGCTCGCCCTGATGCGCAACCAGGTCGACTCGGCCGCCCGGGCGGGCATCCGCGCCCGGACGATCAACTCGGCCAACCCCGAGGAGTGGTCGGAGATCCAGCAGGAGGTCGCCGACGGCCTGGTCGACGTCCTCCTGGTCAGCCCGGAGCGGCTGAACAACCCCGACTTCCGCGACAACGTGCTGCCCAAGCTCGCCGCCTCCACCGGCCTGCTGGTGGTGGACGAGGCGCACTGCATCTCCGACTGGGGGCACGACTTCCGGCCCGACTACCGGCGGCTGCGCACCATGCTCGCCGAACTCTCCCCCGGCGTCCCGGTGCTGGCCACCACGGCGACCGCCAACGCCCGGGTCACCGCGGACGTCGCGGAGCAGCTCGGCACCGGCGCGGGCGACGAGCAGGCCCTGGTGCTGCGCGGGCCGCTGGACCGGGAGAGCCTCAGCCTGGCCGTGCTGCCGCTGCCCGATCCGGCGCACCGGCTGGCCTGGCTCGCCGACCACCTGCCCGACCTGCCCGGCTCCGGCATCGTGTACACCCTCACGGTGGCCGCCGCCGAGGAGGTCACCGAGTTCCTGCGCAGGCGCGGGTACCAGGTCGCCTCCTACTCCGGACGGACCGAGGACGCGGAGCGCCGCGAGGCCGAGTCCGCGCTGCTGGAGAACCGGGTCAAGGCGCTGGTCGCCACCTCCGCGCTCGGCATGGGCTTCGACAAGCCCGACCTCGGCTTCGTGGTGCACCTCGGCTCGCCGAGCTCCCCGATCGCCTACTACCAGCAGGTCGGCCGGGCCGGCCGCGGTGTGGACCGGGCCGAGGTCCTGCTGCTGCCGGGCCGGGAGGACGAGGCGATCTGGCGGTACTTCGCCTCGATCGGCTTCCCCGCCGAGGAGCAGGTCCGCCGCACGCTGGACGCGCTGTCCGGGGCGGGCCGCCCGCTCTCCACCGCGGCCCTGGAGACCTCGGTGGACCTGCGCCGCACCCGGCTGGAGACCATGCTCAAGGTGCTCGACGTGGACGGCGCGGTGCGCCGGGTGCGCGGCGGCTGGGAGTCCACCGGCGAGCCGTGGCTGTACGACGCGGCGCGGTACGCCAAGGTCGCACGGGCCCGGGAGGCCGAGCAGCAGGCGATGCGGGAGTACGTGGCCACCGAGGGCTGCCGGATGGAGTTCCTGCGCCGCCAGCTCGACGACCCCGAGGCGGCCCCGTGCGGCCGGTGCGACCGCTGCTCCCCGCCCCGGCACTCCGCCGGGGTCTCCGGCGAGGCGCTGGACGCGGCCCGGGCCGCGCTCGGCCGCCCCGGCGTCTCCTTCGAGACCAGGCGGATGTGGCCCACCGGCATGGAGTCCCTGGGCGTCCCGCTCAAGGGCCGGATCCCCCCGGCCCAGCAGGCCGAGCCGGGGCGCGCCCTGGGCCGGCTGTCCGACATCGGCTGGGGCGGCCGCCTGCGGTCGCTGCTGGACGAGCGCTCCCCGGACGGGCCGCTGCCGCGCGAGGTGCTGGACGCGATGGTCGGGGTGGTCGCGGACTGGGCCCGGGGCCCCGGCGGCTGGGCCGGGCCGACGGGCCCGGAGGGCGAGCGGCTCGACCGCCCGGTCGGGGTGGTCGCGCTCGACTCCTCCACCCGCCCCCGGCTGATCTCCGACCTGGCCGACGGCCTGGCCTCGATCGGCCGGATGCCGCTGCTCGGCCGGATCGAGTACGCCACCGGGGAGCCGCCGCACGGCCCGCGCAGCAACAGCGCCCAACGGCTGCGCTCGGTCGCCGGGGCGCTCGCCCTCCCACCCGGTCTGGCCGAGGCGCTGGCCGCCGCGCCGGGCCCGGTCCTCCTGGTCGACGACCTCGTGGACTCGGGCTGGACGCTGACGGTCGCCGCCCGCCTGCTCCGCCAGGCCGGAGCCACCGCCGTACTCCCCCTCGTCCTCGCCGTCCGGGGGTGAGGACGGCCCCCCGG
The DNA here is from genome assembly GCF_042670125.1 of Kitasatospora sp. NPDC057198. Classification (NCBI taxonomy): domain Bacteria; kingdom Bacillati; phylum Actinomycetota; class Actinomycetes; order Kitasatosporales; family Streptomycetaceae; genus Kitasatospora; species Kitasatospora sp. NPDC057198. Next base: position 15,317 of record NZ_JBHUWH010000037.1, read on the forward strand.
GGGTGAAGACGACCTCCGGGAGGCGGGGAGGACCTCCGGGAGGCGGGGAGGACCTCCGGGAGATGAGGAGGCCCTTCGGGAGGCGGGGCGACGCCGGACGGCGAGGACGACCCCCGGAGGGCGGGAACGACCCCCGGGAGATGAGGAGGGCCTCCGGGGAGGTAGGGACGACGCCGGAAGGCAAGGACGGCCCCAGGAGGCGAGAAGACCTCCGGGGAGGGGGCGCCCCCGAGCGGAGCGGCCCTCGTGGCGGGGCGGGCACCTGGCGCGGGGCGGGCCGCCGGTGTGCCGGCCCGTCGTGCGGCCGGTGCGGTGGCTGGAAAGCTGTGGGCCCCGGTGGTTCGGCAGGGGCGGCGCGCACGGGCGCGGGGCGGGGCGTACACCGGAACGTTTCGGGCCGTACACCCTGTGCTCACCGACCGGTCAGCCGAATGGCCCCGTCGAGGGGGTGGAACATATCCGGCAGAAGCACGGATTTCGGGCCGCGTTCGTCATTTCATCATTGCCGCTCGGAGTGCTCTCCACCGAGAATTGGAAGGTATCCAGTGCCCGGTCCGTCGGACCCGGTCTTCGGCGTACGCTCGCGCACCCCAGGGGGCGCGGGGCCCGGGAAGGAGGATCGTGATCAACGGCATCGACCGAGGTCCTTCCCGATACGACAGCCACCGGAGCATCACCCTGCCGGAGTGGCGGGGCCACGGCGTGCCCCTGCTGCGGGCGCCCCGCGAGTTCGTCACCGAACTGCACCAGCGGCACCTCCCGCAGCCGGGCACCACGGTGGTCGCGGTGCTGAACGCCGAGCACCGGGTGGTGGCGTCCGCCTCGTTCGGCACCCGGCCGCAGTTCAGCGACGGGTGGGACCACCGCAACGCGCTGCTCGGCCATCTGCGGCGGATCACTCCGCACGACCTGAAGCGCCGCAGCCCCAGCCGCACCGCCGTCCTGCTGCGCTGCCGGGAGGGCGGCCCGGACTGGACCGAGCAGGACGGCGCCTGGATGTGGGCGCTGCGCGCCGCCGCCGAACTGCACGGGCTGCGCTGCGGTTCCTACCTGACGCTCACCCCGGCGGGCTGGCAGTCCCTCGGCGACGGCCGGCGCGGGCGCAACCCGCACTCCGGATCGTGGACGCTCGGTCCGATCCACACCGTCACCGAACTGCCGCCGCGCGCGCCCCGCGGTACGCCCGGAGCGCCGCCGGAGCGGCAGCAGCCGGTCGCCCCGGTCACCTCGCTGAGCGCGGTCCGCGCCCTGGAGGGCAGCCACGACGACCGGACCGTCCGCCGCACCGCCGCCCGCTGACCGGCCCCGCCCGCAGCGCCGTCGGGCACCGCGGGCGGACAGCCGGAAGAGAACGGCCCGGAGCGTTCGGGCGGCCCGGAGCGTTCTGGCGGCCCGGAGCGTTCGGGCGGGTCAGGCGAACAGCGGGGCGACGGTGTCCGTCCCGCCGCAGACCACCAGGAGCTTCGCGGCCCGCTCCAGCGCCTTGCGCGCCGCGGCGGCCACCCGCTCCGAGCGGTCCTCGTTGACCACCAGGACCACCACGTCCCGGCGGAGCGGACGCGCGGTGGCGGCGTCGGCGTAGAACACGTCGCCGCCGTCGGCGAGCTGCGCCCAGTAGCGTTCCTCGCCGAAGCTGAGCTCGTGCTCCTGCCAGGGGTGCGCCCCACCGACCGTCAGGACCAGCACGTCGCCGGGGCGGCGGCCGGACTCCAGCAGTGCGTCGACCGCCTCGTCGGCACGGTCGATCGCCTCGGCTGCGGCGGCGGGCAGGAGTTGGACGTCCGGACGTCCGGGGCGCGGCGCGGGGCCGGGCTTGGGTCGGGCCGGGGGCCGCGGGCCGGGGACCGGACGGTCGGCACGGGGCGGTGTGGGGCGCGGCGGGCCGGGGCGGGGGCCCGGGACCGGAGCGGCGACGGCGGTGGAGGAAGGCATACGGGGGGCAGGTGCGTCCGACTTGTGGGGAAGGGGAACGCCGGGGCCCGGGATCGTCTCGTGAATCTCCGGCTCCTCGGGGAAGACAGGCATACCCGGATTCCTATCAAACGCCGGTCGGATGCGCACGGGCACCCCACCACTTGGGAGTGTGACGTGCCGCGCGCACGGCGGCGGTGACGCCCGGGTGACCGGTGGACGAATGCTGACGAACCGTCAGGAACCGGGGCCGAAGGGGCCGCTCACGGGATGCGGAACGGCTCCGCGCGCCCAGCGAACGCTCAGGGAAGCGGTCGGGGAAGCGGTCGGGGAAGCGGCCCGGGGCGCGCGGTCTCAGAAGCCCAGCGAGAGCTGCTCGCCGGTGTCGGCCGCGGTGCGCTGCCGCTTGAGGTGGCTCCAGCGCGGCAGGGCGTCCAGGTAGGACCAGGAGAGCCGGTGGTGCTCGGTGGGGCCGAGTTCCTCCAGGGCGGCGCGGTGCGTCGGCGACGGGTAGCCGGCGTTCTCCCCGAAGGCGAACGCCGGGTGGTCCGCGCCGAGTTCGGCCATCAGCGCGTCCCGGCGGACCTTGGCCAGCACCGAGGCGGCGGAGACGCAGACGCAGGACTGGTCGCCCTTGATCACGGTGCGGACCTTCCAGGGACCGCCCAGGTAGTCGTGCTTGCCGTCCAGGATCACCGCGTCCGGCCGCACCGGCAGTTCCTCCAGGGCGCGCAGGGCGGCCAGTCGGAGCGCGGCGGTCATCCCGAGCTCGTCGCACTCGCGGGCCGAGGCCGACCCGATCGCGTACGCCGTCACCCACTGCTCCAGGACCGGGGCGAGCGCGTCGCGGCGCCGCTCGGTGAGCAGCTTGGAGTCGGTCAGCCCCTCCGGCGGGCGGCGCAGCCCGGTGACGGCGGCGCCGACCATGACCGGCCCGGCCCAGGCGCCCCGGCCGACCTCGTCCAGCCCGGCCACCACCCGGGCGCCGGACTGGTGCAGGGAGCGCTCCACCGCGTGGGTCGGGGGGTCGTACGGCATCGGGAGGGGTCCGTTCACTGGGGCGGGGCGGGTGGGGGTCTCGGTTCCCTCAGCGTACGCCGCCGCGCCGGTGCCCCCGCCCGGACGGCCGGGGCGGCCCGGACCACGGGGTTGCGTGGCCCGGACCGCCCCGGAGGTGCGTCACCCGGAGGTGCGTCACCCGGAGGTGTTCAGCGGTTTCAGTAGGTGCCGTACAGCGAGTAGACCAGGTTGTCCTTCACGGCGGTGCCGAAGGCGGCCGGGAAGGTGCCGAACGGGACGGACGCGCTGCTGTAGACGCCCGAGCCGGCCGGGCCGGAGCTGTAGTGCATGTTGTTGACGGTGGAGCTGGTGCCGTTCGAGTTGTAGATCACCCAGTAGGTGGTGCCGGCCGCCAGGGTGTAGCTGATCGGCGCGCTGTTCCAGGAGTTGGCGCTCAGCGTGCCGACCGAGCTGGTGGCCAGCAGGGCGTCGGGCGAGCCGGCGTTGTCGCTGTAGATCGCGATCTGGAACTGGTTGTTGGGTGCCGCGCTGATCTGCCCGGTGTGCACGTTGAGCGAGGTCAGGGCGATGGCGGAGGCTCCGGTGGTGATCCTGGAGCCGTTGAGGTGGTTGGAGTCGGTGTCGTCGAGCTGGCTGCCGACGGCGTTGTTGCCGATGGTCTGCGGCGGCGCGCCCGCCGTGGTGAAGGCCGCGGTGTAGGCCGCGGTCTGGGTGTTGCCCGCCAGGTCCTTCACGTTGGCGACGCTCAGCGTGTAGCCGGTGCTGAGCGAGAGCGCGGAGGTCGGGGTGAAGGTGGCGGTGTTGGTGGCCGCGTCCAGGGTGACGGTGCCGGGCACCGCGGTGGCGCCGGCGGTGGTCTTCAGGGTGACGTTGGTGCCGTTGACGGTGCTCGCCTGGACGGGCTCGCTGAAGGACGCCTTGACCGGGGCGGTGGCCTGGACGCCGGTGGCGCCGTTGGCCGGCACCGAGCCGGTGACGGTCGGCGCGGTGGTGTCGGTGCCGTACGTCGCGGTGTAGGAGCCGACGTTGCCGTCGAAGAAGGCGTACGCGATGCCGTGGATGGTCTCGATCCGGTAGCTGACGCTGCTGGTGCCCCGCTTGACGCCGGTGAGCGTGCCGGAGGCCGAGTTGACCGGGACCATCGCGCGCAGGCCGTTGGCGCCGCCGGTGATGCTGAAGCCGAGCGTGCTGCCGCTCCAGGCCATGCCAGAGAACGCGGAACCGTTGCGGGCGTCCAGCCAGTTGAGCAGCTGGCGGCCGGAGACGACCGGGGCGCCGTGCGCCTTGGCCGAGGCGATGACCTGGTCGGAGGCGGTGGAGGCGGCGTAGTCGGTGTGGATGTTGGCGGTCAGGACGGTGTAGTAGCCCTTGGAGTTGTAGGCGTTGTCCAGCAGCGTGTTGACGGTGGAGGGCATGGACTGCCCGGACTCGTCGGTGAGCTGGGTGGTGGCCTGGTACTCGTTGATGGTGCTGCCGTCGCTGTCCGCGTACTTCATCGGCAGGCCGGTGCCGTTGAAGTAGCCGGGCCGGTCCTGCACGAAGCTGGACGGGTAGTAGTAGTAGTCGGTGTCCAGCCGGATGCCGTTGGCGAGCTTGGTCTTGGCCTGGGTCGCCCAGTCGTCCCACTCGACGCAGTGGGTGCGGGTGCTGTCCGGGTTGGGCAGCGAGGCGTACTTGGTCTTCCAGGCGCCGATCTGGGCCGCGTAGATGTTCTGCAGGTCGGTGGGGGTGCCCCACGGGGTGCAGTTGGTGGTGACGTGCACGCCGATCTCGAAGCCCTGGTCGGAGTACGCCTTGGCCTGGGCGTCGGTCATCGGGTCGTCGGTGTAGATGTAGGAGGAGGCGCGCACGCACTCCCAGTTGGCGACGTTGCAGCCGACCGGGCTCTGCGCGACGTAGCCGTCGAAGCGTCCGCTGGTGCCGCCGATGCCGTGGTCGTCACCGGTCATCACCACGACCGCCTTGACGTCCCGCGGGAAGTACCAGAACTTCGGCAGCGGCTTCTTGCCCGCGTCCATGGTGGTGATCAGGTTGGCGAGCAGGCGCTGCTGCTCGTCGGCGATCGGGATCTGCGCCTTGTCGAGGTTGTTCCAGTTGAGCTGTCCGCCGGTGCCGAAGAACATCTCGCTGGCCTCGATGCCGTCGACGTTGTCGCGCTGCTGGCCGCCCCAGGCGGCGTTGCCCTGGCGGGTCTGCACGACGGACTTGGCGAGGTCGTAGGTGAACGCGGCGGCCTGGCCGGTGCCGGCGGTGCGCAGCGTGACGGCGGGGTTGGCGGTGGCCACGGCGGTGTCGCTGTAGAGGGTGGCGACGGCGGTGGCGCCGTTGAGGGTGTACTTGTCGGCGGTGCCGTGGAAGCCGATGGTGTCGGAGGTCAGTCCGGTGCCGGGCGCCGCGGTGGTGTCGATCTTCAGGTAGCTGTCGGCCAGCGTGTCGGTGGTGGCGGTGAGGCCGAGCAGCCCGGCGAGCTGCTTGTCGGGCCGCATCGCGACCAGCCGTCCGCCGCCGTTCACCCAGGTGCTGAACATGGTGGTCTGGGCGGCCGTCAGCTGGTTCTCCGCCAGCAGCACCACGTCGTACGAGTTGAGCGTGGTCGCGGTGACGGTGCTCAGGTCGGCGGTCTTGTAGTAGTTCAGGCCCTCGGCCTTGAGGATCTCGCCGTAGTACGCGGTGTACGGGTTGGCCGGGTTGGTGACCAGCAGGATCGGGCCCTCGTTGCCGGGGCCGCTGCCGGGCGTGCCGCCACCGCCGCCGGACGGGGTGTAGGTGGCGTAGATCGAGTAGTTGAGGCTGCCGGTGGAGACGGCGCCGAAGCTGCTGGGCCAGGTGCCGAAGGCGGTGCCGCCGGTGGAGTAGCCGCTCTGGCCGCCGGTGGAGTAGTTCAGGTTGTTGACCGCGGCGGAGACGCCGTTGGAGTTGTACGCCAGCCAGTAGGGCGTGTTCGGCGCGAGCGTCGCGGCGACCGGCAGGGTGTTCCAGGTGTGCGCGGTGAGCGTGCCGGAGGCGGAGGAGCCGAGCAGCGGGCCGGGCTTGCCGGCCACGTCGCCGTAGACCGCGACCTGGTACTGGTCGTTGGGCGTGGCGCCGACGGCGCCGACGTACACGCTGACGCTGTTGACGGTGCCGCCGCCGGCACCGGTCACGAAGCGCGAGGTGTTGATGTAGTTCGAGTCACCGGAGTCGGTGGCGGTGCCGGTGGTGTTGTTGCCGAGGACGGCGGTGGTGTCCGCGTGTGCCGCGGGCGCCACCATCAGTCCGCCGGCCGCGAGCAGGCCCACGAGCAACCCGGCGATTCGTTTTCTGATCCTCACGCCAACCCCCCAAGGTCGGATGACCGGATGAACGGCAGAAGTGCCGCCCTCCGTCCTACCGGCTCCGACCCCGGCGCGTCCGCAGAACCCTCACATCACAGCCACGACTTCCGGCCAACTAGGACGCGAACGCTCCGCATCCGACCAGTCTGTCCGCGCACGTTCAAGAAACCCCGGCCGCCCGGCTCACCCCTTGACCGACCCGGCCAACAGCCCGCGGACGAAGTACCGCTGCAGGGCGAAGAACACCGCCAGCGGGACGATCATCGACAGGAAGGCGCCCGCACTGAGCAGCTCCCAGTGGCTGCTGTCGGAACCGGACAGCTGGGCCAGCCGCGAGGTGATCGGCGCGACGGTCGGGTTGCCGCCGGCGAAGGTGAGCGCCACCAGCAGGTCGTTCCACACCCAGAGGAACTGGAAGATGGCGAACGAGGCCAGCGCCGGGGCGCTCAGCGGCAGCACGATCGACCGGAAGATCTTGAAGTGCGAGGCGCCGTCCACCACCGCCGCCTCCATCAGGTCGCGCGGCAGCTGGGCGATGAAGTTGTGCAGCAGGAAGATCGCCAGCGGCAGCGCGAACATGGTGTGCGTCAGCCAGACCGGCAGGTAGGTGTCCTTCAGGTTGAGCGCCGGGATCACCGTCACCGACCCGAGGTGCGCGCCGCCGGAGAACAGCCGCAGCAGCGGCACCAGCGACATCTGCAGCGGCACCACCTGCAGCGCGAAGATCACGAAGAAGAGCGTGTCGCTGCCCTTGAACCGCACCCAGGCCAGCGCGTACGCCGCCATCGCGGCCAGCACCAGCGGGAAGACCGTCGCGGGGACGGCGATCGCCACCGAGTTGACCAGGTACGGCGTCAGGCCGCCGGAGGTGCCGAACGAGTTGTCGAACAGCACCGAGCGGTAGTTCTCCAGCCCGAAATCGGGGTGGACGAACGCCTCCCACCAGCCGGAGGAGACCACGTCCTGCTTGGGGCGCAGCGAGGTGACCAGCAGGCCGACGGTCGGGATGGTCCACAGCACCGTGACGGCGATCACCAGAGCACTGGCCAGCGGGGAGCTGAACGCCCGGCGGATCGCCTTGGCCGGCGGCAGGTCGGGGCGGGCCGCCTTGCCGGGCCCGGGGGCGGCGGTCTTGTCGAGGGTGGGCTCGGCGCTCATCGGGTCGCACGCTCCTTGCGCAGCAGGGCGATGTTGTAGACCACCAGGGGGGCCACCGCGAGGAAGAGGATCACCGCGAGGGCGCTGCCGCGGCCGGTGTTGTACTGCTCGAAGCTCTGCGAGTACATCTCGTTGGCCAGCACCTGGGTGCCGAAGTTGCCGCCGGTCATGGTGCGGACGATGTCGAACGCCTTCAGCGTGATGATCATGATGGTGGTGAGCACCACCACCAGCGTGGTGCGGATCATCGGCACGGTGACGTGCAGGAACAGCCGCACCCCCGAGGCGCCGTCGAGCCGGGCCGCCTCGGTGATCTCGTCCGGGATGGCCTTGATCGCGGCGGACAGCACCACCATGGCGAAGCCGGTCTGCACCCAGACCATGACGCCCATCAGCAGGAAGTTGTTCAGCGGCTGGTTCAGGATCCAGTTGGGCGGGTCGTCCCAGCCGACCACGACCGCGAGTTGGCTGAGCAGGCCGACCTGGTTCTGGCCGGCTCCGCGCGACTCGTACACCAGCTTGAAGATGATCGAGGCGGCCACCAGCGAGACCGCCATCGGCATGAAGATCAGCGACTTGTAGACCGACTGCCCGCGCAGCCGGTCGACCAGCAGGGCCAGCAGCAGCCCGAGCCCGGTGGCCGCGATCGGGGCGACCACCAGCCAGAGCAGGGTGTTCAGCAGCACGTCGTGGATCTGCGAACTGGTCGCCGCCCAGCCGTAGTTCTTCCCGCCGACGAACTTCGCGGCGTCGGCGTCGTAGAAGCTCAGGTAGACGGTGCGCAGCAGCGGCACCACCAGGCCGGTGAGCAGCAGGACGGCCGCGGGGCCGAGCATGAGGACGACCGCCAGCGGCCGGGAGAAGCGTCCGGTGGCGCGGCCGGCCGCGAAGAACACCGCGAGCAGCACACCGAGGAAGCCCAGTACGGCGCCCGCGGTGTTGCCGAACTTGATCGCCGCGTCCTGCCACAGCGAGTCGGCGAGGTGGAGCGCCGGCCCGGCGAGCCGGGTGTCGGTGGGCATGCGGAGGATCCTTCCTCGGGGCACGGGAAGGGCAGCGCGGGCGGACCCGCGCTGCCCGGTGGCGTCCGGTTACTGCGGCCAGGCCGCGTCGATGTCGCCCGCGGTCTTCTGGATCGACTGGCCCTCGGCGAACCAGGCGGTCAGCGCCTTCCACTCGGCGCCCGAGCCGACGGCGGCGGGCATCAGGTCGGAGGCGTCGAACCGGAAGGTGGCCGCGGGGTCGGTCAGCGACTCGGCGGAGAGCTTGTCGATCGGGTCGGTGTACAGGCTCTTGTCCACGCCCTGGTTGGCGGAGACCCAGCCCGGGGAGACCTTGACCCGGCTGCTGGCCCACTCGGAGGTGGACAGGTAGTTCTGCACGGCCTGCACCTCGGGCCGGTCGGAGAACGCGGCCAGGAACTCGCCGCCGCCCTCGACCGGGCTCTTGACGTCCGGGTTCACCGCGGGCAGGTGGAAGGCGAAGACGTCGCCGTCCGGCCCGATGTTCGTGCCCTGCGGCCACTGCGCGCGGTAGAAGGACGCCTGCTGGAGCATCGCGCACTTGTTGCTGAGGATGGGGGTGCCGGCGTCCTGGAAGGTGGTGGTGGCGATCGTCTTGACGTCGCCGAAGCCGCCGTTGACCCAGGCCGGGTTCTGCATCCAGTCGGCCACGGTCTTCATCGCGGTGGTGATCTTCTCGTCGGAGAACTTCACCTGGTGGCTGATCCACTGGTCGTAGACGTCGCCGCCGTACGAGCCGAGGACGACCTCCTCCAGCCAGTCGGTGGCGGGCCAGCCGGTGGCGGTGCCGGAGCCGATGCCTCCGCACCAGGGCTTGGTCTCGCCGCCGGCGCGGGCGATCTTGTCGCTGAGCGCGACCAGGTCGGCCCAGGTCTTCGGCACCTCGTACCCGGCGGCCTTGAACGCCTTGGGCGAGTACCAGACCAGCGACTTCATGTTGGCGCTCATCGGCGCCGCGTAGAAGGTGCCGTTGACCGACCCGTACTGCTTCCAGACCGGCGACCACTTGTTCTCGTTCTCGACGGTCTGCTGCGGCGGCTTGACCACCTTGCCGGACTTGACCATCTGGGCGAGCAGGCCGGGCTGCGGGATGATCGCCAGGTCGGGGGCGTTGCCGCCGGCCACCCGGACCGGGAGCTGCGACTCGAAGTCGTTGGAGCCCTCGTAGACGATCTTGATGCCCGTACAGGTGGTGAACTCGGCCCAGGACTTCTCCAGCGAGTCCGACTCCGGGGAGAGGATCGAGGCGTACATCGACACCTTGGTGCCGGAGTGGCCCGCGTACGCCTGGTACTTGGCGCAGTCACCCGTCAAGGCGGCGGCCGATCCGCCGCCCCCGCCCCCGCCGTCCGAGGAGCTGTTCGAGCAGGCGGCTGTCAACGCCAGTGCCAGGACGGCCGGTACGGCGAGCAGCCGACGGCGTCCGGTGGTCACGGGGGTGGTCAATGCGGTCCTCCTTGCCAGGGCATGGACATGCCAGCCGTGAAACAGAACAACACTGCGCTGTACCGGAGATGTGGATCTGTACCCAGCGATCGCTGGCTCAAAGACGTTAACTCACGGGTACCCCCAGGCCAAGGAGCGCGTTCGACCTTCATCGGGCAGCGCCCCAGTTGTGACCACTCCGTGCTATGAGGCCGCCCGCAGGCCGTTCACCAGCGAAACCTCGGTCGCGCGCTCCAGTTCGCCCAGGTCGACGCCCCGGTCGCGCAGCACCCGGACGGCCACCCCGCCGCCCTCGCGGAGCAGGCCGAGCAGCAGGTGGCCGGTCTCGATCCGGCGGGCCCGCTGCCCGGTGGCCGCGCGCAGGGTCAGCACCATCGCCCGGCGGCCGCGCCCGGTGAACCGGGGCCCGCCCCGGCGGGAGCGGCGGGCGGGCGGCGGGGCGTCCAGCGCGCCCGGCCCGAACTCGGACTCGACGGCCTCGCGGACCGCGTCCAGGTCGATGCCGATCGCGGCCAGCGCGGCGGAGTCCCGCTCCGGCTCGGGGCCGCCCAAGGCGCGGAGCACCGCCTGCCGCCCGCCGGCCAGGTCGAGACCGAAGCCGCCGAGCACCCGGGCGGTCGGGTCCTGCGGCTGGGCGAGCAGGCCGAGCAGCAGGTGCTCGGTGCCCAGGTGGTCGTGGCGCATCCGGCGCGCCTCCTCGCCGGCCAGGACGACCGCCCGGCGGGCCTCCGTCGCGAAGCGTTCGAACACTTCAGTCCCCTCCCTGCCCGGCCGTCCGCCGGGCGTGCTTCTTGTGGACGGCCTGCCTGCTGACCCCCAGGCAGACCGCGATCTCGTGCCAGGACCAGCCCCTGCGGCGGGCGTTGCCGACCTGGAGGTCCTCCAGCCGGTCGGCCAGGTCGCGCAGGGCCCGGACGGCGCGCAGGCCGGTGGCCGGGTCGCCGCTGCTCGCGTCGGCCGCGAGCCGTGTCGTCTCGCTCATGATGTCAACATAGGTTGACGCTACGGGCGGTGTCAACCATGGTTGACGCTCGGGGTGCGCGGGCGGGCGGCTCGTGGACGGCGGCGCGCACGGGAAGCGGGTGCGCGGGCGGGCGGAAGGTGCGTGGACCGGCGGCGCACAGGCGGGCGGCGCACGGGCGGACGGCGGCGGGTCAGGCCGGGTAGCGCTGCGCGAGGAACTCGGCGAAGGTGGTCCGGCCCGCCGGGTGCGCGGGCACCAGGTTGCCGCCCGCCCGCAGCGCCCGCCCCACCCCGCCCGGCAGCGGCGCCCGCAGCACCGGGCGGCGGCGGCCCCGGGCCGCCAGGAAGTCCGCCGCCAGCGCCTCCACCGGACGCACCTGCGGCCCGCCGAAGTCGTCCGCCCGCCCGACCGGACCCGCCTCGGCCAGCTGCGCCACCCGCTCCGCGACCTCCCGCACGTCGACCGGCTGGAACGACACCCCGCGCGGCACCAGCAGCACCGGCGCCTTCGACAGGCCGTCCAGCACCCGCGCCACCAGGTCGTGGAACTGGGTGGCCCGCAGCACCGTCCACCCCAGGCCGGACTCCACCACCAGCCGCTCGCACTCCGCCTTCGTCCGGTAGTGGCCGAGCGGCACCCGGTCCACCCCGGCGATCGACACGTACAGCAGGTGCGCGGCCCCGGCGGCCCTGGCCGCCTCCACCAGGCGGCGGGTGGCCACGACGTCCCGCTTGCCGTTGGTGGTCGCGCAGTGCACCACCGTCCCGGCGCCGGACAGCGCCGCCTCCACCCCGCGGCCGGTCACCAGGTCGCCCACCGCCCAGCCGTGCTCCCCCGGCGTGTGCGCCTGCCGGCTCAGCACCCGCACCGGGCACCCCCGCGACAGCAGCCGCCGCACCACCACGCGCCCCAGGGTCCCCGTACCGCCCGTCACGAGTATCGGCCGCATCGCGCTCACCCCTCAGCTCCGCCAGTGCCCCCAGCCTGCCCGCCGCCGCCCGCTCCGGCAGCCCGGCCCACGCAGCCGGGGGAACGCCACCGACCGGATCAGCTTCCGAGACCTCCGGCCAGCCCCTCGGGGGACGGGCCAGGCAGGCAGGGGGCGGCCGCCCGTGGCCGGATCAGAGGTCCTCCGGCCACGGGTAGCCGAGCAGTTCCGCGTACTGGGCGCTGCCGCCGCAGACCTGGGACCACGTGCGCGGATCGGTCGCGGCGATCCGCTCCACCAGCGCTGCGGCCAGCGCCTCCGGGTCACCGGCCGGGACGGTCAGCTCGGCCCTGAACTGCAGGTACGGCTGGTACGGCGGGCCGGCGCTGTCGTCGGGCACGGACGGGTGGTAGAAGATCAGGTCGATCCGGCCGAGTTCCGCACGCGTCGTCCACACCGCCTGGAACTCGCACTCCCAGGCGGCCAGCAGCTTCGGGCGCCGGACCAGCTCCGCCTCCAGCAGGCGGCCGACGCTGCGCGCCGGGGAGTCCCCGACGCGGGCGCCCGCGCGCTCGACCTCGGCCAGGTACTGGCCGGCGTCGAACCGGTACGCGGGCAGGTCGAGGCCCGCGAAGCCCGGGTTGCGCCAGCCCTCCCAGTGCACCGCGCCGCCCTCCCGGCGCACCGTCACGTACAGCGCGCCGCAGCAGGTCTCCTCGCCGCAGCTGCCCCGGTGCAGCCGGATCTCCCGGGGTTCCGGGCCGGGCAGCAACGGGCTGTACGCCCCGAGCAGCGCGGCCGGGGCGGGGCCGATCAGCTGCTGGTCGAAGCCGACCGCCAGCAGGTCCAACCCGTCCACCAGCAGCCGCAGTTCGGTCCGGTCCCGGTCCGGCACGTCCTCGACGCGCAGTTCCAGCCGGCCGGTCGGTGTCTCGTCCATCCGGGCACCGTACGACGCGAACAAGCGGGAGGGGAAAGGGATTTCAGTACTCGCAGTCCTCGGCCAGCTCGTCCCAGGGCAGTTCGGCCAGCCCCGGCACCGCCCCGGCCAGGTCGGTCAGCTCCGGGCCCGGCTGGTACCAGGCCACCACCAGCTGCGAGAAGTCGGCGGCGCCCCGCCTGACCGGGTGGCTGCTGAACAGGCCGACGCAGCGCACCGCGGGCAGCCGTTCCTCCGGGCCCATCCGCCCCTGGTGGCCGCCCTCCGGGAGTTCCCGCACCGGCTCCACCAGGTGCGCCGGGATCGACGGGTAGTACCGCGTGAGCGCACCCCGGAGGTGCTCCACGCTCCAGTCGTTGACCCTTCGGCACGGGTAGCCCTCCAGCATGCCCCCGTACGTGGTGGACATCCGCACCTCGTCGAGGCGGATCGAACGGCCGGAGGACAGCAGCACCTCGGTCAGCAGCATGCCCGGAGGGTACCGGGTCGGCGCCCGCGACCGGGCCCGCTCGCGGTTCACCGGTCGGCGGGGGCGGACGGGGGTCGGCCGGGCGGTCGGCCGGGCGGGCCGGCGGAGCGCCCCGAGCCTCAGCAGGGCTCGCCGCTCCCCCGCGGGTCCCCGGCCGTGAGGCGGGCCAGGAGGCGTTCGGCCTGGTCGGCCGGCTCCTCCCCGGTGACCGCGAGGGACAGCCGGAACTGTCGCCGGGGCCGGTACGGCCCGCCCGCGGACCGGGCGGAGTGCTCCAGGAGGACGGTGATCTGCTCGGGCTCCCCGGGCCGGGCCTCGACCGCGCGCAGTTCGCAGTCCCACCGCCCCGGCCAGTCGGGGTGGGCCCGAAGCCGTTCCCGCAGCAGCCGGGCGACCGTCCGGGCCGGCCACTCCCAACCGCGGTCGGCCGCGGCCCGGCGGAGCTCCGCCGCGTACTGCTCGGCGTCGAAGCGGAACTCCGGCAGCCCGACCCCGTTGTCGGCCGGGTTGCGCCAGCCGCCCCAGACCACCCGGCGCCCCTCGCGCCGGACCGTGAAGCGGAGCGCGCCGCAGCACCCCTCGGTGCACTCGGCCTCGGCGATCAGGACCTCGTGGGGCGCGTCGGTCGCCTCCAGCGGCCCGCCCGGGACCAGCAGGTCGTCCGGGTCGGCGGCCGGGCCCTCGTCGAACGCCCCGGCCAGGACGTCCCGCCCGTCGACGACCGGGCGGCACTCCACCGCCCCGGCGGCCCCGTGGACACCGGCCGGTGGCACGAGGACGCGCAGTTCCAGCAGGTTGTCCGCGGTCGGGTCCATCCCGGCATTGTGCCCCGGCCGGCGGGCCGGGCGACGTGCGCGTCCAGGACGCGAGCGACGGCGGCCCTCCGGCTGCGGACCGTTCGTTCCCGGTACTCCGGAGCGGCATCGGCGGGATGCCCGGTGCACGCCCACGGACCGAGGCGCCTTCGACCGTGTTCCGCCGCGCGCTGCTCCCCCGGCGGTGCGTACCGGCGGAGATCACTTGTTCCTGGCACGGACTATTCCTCGACGTCCGGCAGGCGATCAGGGAACGCACGCAGTCTCAACTGCGGTGCCCGGTGGTCGGCGATCCACCGCATCCGTTTGTCGCCCGCCGCGAGACCCGCGAGGGCGGTCCGGGTCCACTCCTCTTGATCGAGCACCGCGAGGTAGGTCGCCCGGATCGCTTCCTGCTGCTCCGCCGTGCACCCCGCTGTCCGGGGGGATCGCGTGGTGAGGTAGTGGGTGAGCCACGCAACGTCGTAATAGCGCTCGATGGTCGGGCCGAGCGGACCCACGTGACGAGCATGGGCTTCGAGGACCTCTGCCGAGTGGGGGTAGTGGGCGAGGGTCGTCCCCATCCCCTCGCAGTCGCTCATCAGTCGCAGCAGCAGACCGGTGTGGTCGATCAGCTCGCTGTCCGCACCCGGGTCGGCGAGCGCCTCGTGAAGTCTGGAAACCGTGGCCGCCTTGCCGGCGAAGTAGCCGTTGAGGAAGTCGCCGTCGCAGGCTCTGCGAAGCAGCCACGGTCGGGCAGTCGGGCTGTCGAGCCTGCAGAGGGCTTCGACGACGTAGACGCGTCCCCAGCCGGTCACTCGCTCGGCGAGCCAGAGCAGGGCATCGACTCCTCCCGGCTGACGCTCGAGGGCGTGCGCCGCCAGTGGACCGAAGCGGTTGGAAAGCAGCCCGATCGTCTGGATCAGTGGGATGTCTTCGACTGTTCCCGCGGAAGCGACCAGGGCGAGCCCCACCGTGACCGAGCACCGGTCGGTCCCGTGTCGGACCAGCCAGCGGCCTGTTCGGCGGACGCGTTCCCGGTCGGCCCGACCGACCCGGTCGGCGACGGCTGCGATGCGCTCGTTGTAGTGAATGGGGATGTGGACGTCGTGGAAGGCACCGGCCAGTTCACGAGGAAGGGCGGAGGCCCGCGCGAAGTGCGCGTCCAGGATGCGCGCCGCAGCCCTGCCGGCCGAGTGCCGGTCCTGAGGTGCCTCGGGACCTCGTCGCCCGTCGTGCGACGCCGCGTCGGGATACGGCTGCCCGTCGCGCGGAAGCAGCCCCTCCGGAGCCGATCGGTGCAGTCGGAGCGCGTGGTCGAACAGCGCTGTCGGTGATCCGGGCAGTCCTGTCCCGGTCGTCCCGCTCATCGGCGGACGGAGGACTCGATTCTCTTGATCATGCCCATGAGCCTGCCACCACGGCATCCGCCGCACAAGCCTCTCGTACGACGCCCCGTTGCACCGGACGCGACCGGTCGGCGCCGCCGAGGCCGGGGGAGGTGG
>NZ_JBHUWH010000038.1:0-30318 GCF_042670125.1 Kitasatospora sp. NPDC057198
GCTCACTCCCAGCGGAAGAACCGGGACGCGGCGGCCAGGCCCAGCACCGACCAGACGGCCAGGACGCCGAGGTCGGCCCAGGGCACGCCGCCGCCGAGCTGGAGGACCGAGCGCAGGCCGTCGGAGAGCGCCGAGATCGGCAGCAGCTCCAGCACCGGGCGCACCGCGTCCGGGAACTTCGACAGCGGGACGACCACCCCGCCGGCCAGCAGCAGTAGGACGAACACCAGGTTGGCGCCGGCCAGCGTGGCCTCCGCCCGCAGGGTGCCCGCCATCAGCAGGCCCAGGCCCGAGAACGCGGCGGTGCCCAGCACCAGCAGGAGCAGCACCGCCAGCGGGTTGCCGTGCGGCGACCAGCCGAGCGCCAGCGCGATGCCGGACAGCAGCAGCACCTGGAGCAGCTCGGTGACCAGCACGCAGCCGGTCTTCGCGGACAGCAGCGCCCAGCGCGGCAGCGGGGTGGCGCCCAGCCGCTTGAGCACGCCGTAGCGGCGCTCGAAGCCGGTGGCGATGGCCTGCCCGGTGAACGCGGTGGACATCACGGCCAGCGCCAGCAGGCCGGGGGCCAGGAAGTCGACCCGCTTGCCGGGGCCGTCCACGTCGACCACGTCGACCGCGGAGAACAGCACCAGCAGCACGGTCGGGATGACCATGGTGAGCAGCAGCTGCTCGCCGTTGCGCAGCAGCATCCTGGTCTCCAGGGCGGTCTGCGCGAGCAGCATCCGGCCGACCGGCGCGGCGCCGGGGCGGGGGGTGAGGTCGGTGGCGGTCATCGCAGTTCCCGTCCGGTCAGGTCGAGGAAGACGTCTTCGAGGCTGCGGCGCTGCACGGCGAGCCGGTCGGGCATCACACCCGCCTCGGCGCACCAGCCGGTGACGGCGGCCAGCAGGGCGGCGTCGAGCTCGGCCTCGACCCGGTAGGAGCCGGGGGAGGGCTCGGAGACGGCGGCCCGGTCGGGCAGCACCTTGCGCAGGGCGGCCAGGTCGAGGGCGGGCGGGCCGTCGAAGCGCAGCTGGGCCGCGGAGCCGCGCAGCTCGTCGGGGGAGCCCTGGGCGATCACCCGGCCGCGGTCGACGACCGCGACGTCGTCGGCGAGCTGCTCGGCCTCGTCCATCTGGTGGGTGGTGAGGACGACGGTGACGCCGGCGGCGCGCAGTTCGGTGACCAGCTCCCAGGTGGCGCGGCGGGCCTGCGGGTCGAGGCCGGCGGTGGGCTCGTCCAGGAAGACCAGTTCGGGGCGGCCGACCACGGCCATCGCCAGGGCGAGGCGCTGCTGCTGGCCGCCGGAGAGCCGGCGGTAGGGGGTGCGGCCGCAGGAGTCCAGGCCGAGGCGCTCGGCGAGCGGGCCGACCGGCAGCGGGTCGGCGTACAGCCTGGCGGTGTGCCGGAGCATTTCGAGGGCGCGCGCGCCGGCGTACACGCCCCCCGATTGGAGCATCACGCCGATCCGCGGCCGCAGCTGCCCGGACTGCGCCACCGGGTCCAGGCCGAGCACCCGGACGGTGCCCGCGTCCGGGCGGCGGTAGCCCTCGCAGGTCTCGATCGTGGTGGTCTTGCCCGCGCCGTTGGGGCCCAGCACCGCGGTGACGGTGCCCCGGGCGATGGCCAGGCTCAGCCCGTTCACGGCGGTCTTGTCGCCGTACCGCTTGACCAGTGCGGTCACCTCGACGGCGGGGTCTGCATGCATAGCGGCGAGTCTAGGAGCAGCTCACGGCCGGTTTCAGGTAAGGCTTGCCTTTCGTGATGGACGACACCGGTGAGGCGTGGGTCACGGCTTGTTTCCGCCCGGCGAATTACGCAACAATCGTGTTGTGAAAAACATCCGCGAGCACGAAGCCCAGCACCGGGAGCCCGACGCTCCCGGCTGTGCCGTGCCCGCGACGGCGGCGGAGGCCCTCCCCGAGGGCCACCGGGCGACCCGGGACCGGGTCGCCCGCTCGATCCTGGACCACGGCCCGTCCTCGGCCGCCGACCTGGCCAACCGCCTCGGCCTGACCCCCGCGGCCGTCCGCCGCCACCTGGACGGCCTGGCCGCCGCCGGGCTGGTCGACGCCCGCGAGCAGCGGGTCTACGGCAGCCGCGGCCGCGGCCGCCCGGCCAAGGTGTTCGCCCTCACCGACAGCGGCCGCAGCGCCTTCTACCAGGCGTACGACCAGCTCGCCGCCGACGCGCTGCGCTGGATCTCGGAGACGGCCGGCGGCGGCAGCGCGGGCGAGGAGGCGGTCGCCGCCTTCGCCCGCGCCCGGCTCGCCAGGCAGGGCGAGCGCTACCAGGACGCCCTGGAGGCGGCGGGTGCCGAGCAGCGCGCCGAGGCGCTGGCCGAGGCGCTCAGCGCCGACGGGTACGCTGCCACGGTGCGGCGCGTCCCGCCCGCCGCCGCCGCGCCCGCCGCTCCGGCCGGCGCGCAGCTCTGCCAGCACCACTGCCCGGTCGCGCACATCGCCGAGCAGTTCCCGCAGCTCTGCGAGGCGGAGACCGAGGTGTTCTCGCAGCTCCTCGGCACCCATGTGCAACGGCTGGCCACCATCGCCCACGGCGACGGGGTCTGCACCACGTATGTGCCGGCATCCGGTGCCGCACCGTCGCCCGTCCGGGCGCCCGGTGCCGTGCCGACTGCCGGTACGTCCCCCATCGAAAACGGCTCGTCCGCGCGGAGGAACCTCGCATGACTGACATCGCACACCCCGAGCTCGAAGGTCTCGGCACGTACGAGTACGGCTGGGCCGACTCGGACACCGCCGGGGCCGCCGCCAAGCGCGGCCTGAGCGAGGCGGTCGTCCGCGACATCTCGGCGAAGAAGAACGAGTCCGAGTGGATGCTCGACCTTCGCCTCAAGGGCCTCAAGCTGTTCGGCAAGAAGCCCATGCCGACCTGGGGCTCCGACCTGTCGGGCATCGACTTCGACAACATCAAGTACTTCGTGCGCTCGACCGAGAAGCAGGCCGAGTCCTGGGAGGACCTGCCCGCCGACATCAAGGCGACGTACGACAAGCTCGGCATCCCGGAGGCGGAGAAGCAGCGCCTGGTGGCCGGCGTCGCCGCCCAGTACGAGTCCGAGGTCGTCTACCACCAGATCCGCGAGGACCTGGAGGAGCAGGGCGTCATCTTCCTGGACACCGACACCGCGCTCAAGGAGCACCCGGAGCTCTTCAAGGAGTACTTCGGCACCGTCATCCCGGCCGGCGACAACAAGTTCGCCGCGCTGAACACCGCGGTGTGGTCCGGCGGCTCGTTCATCTACGTGCCGAAGGGCGTGCACGTGGACATCCCGCTGCAGGCGTACTTCCGGATCAACACCGAGAACATGGGCCAGTTCGAGCGGACGCTGATCATCGTCGACGAGGACGCCTACGTCCACTACGTCGAGGGCTGCACCGCGCCGATCTACTCCTCGGACTCGCTGCACTCCGCGGTGGTCGAGATCATCGTCAAGAAGGGCGGCCGCTGCCGCTACACGACCATCCAGAACTGGTCGAACAACGTCTACAACCTGGTCACCAAGCGCGCCGTGGCGTACGAGGGCGCGACCATGGAGTGGATCGACGGCAACATCGGCTCCAAGGTCACCATGAAGTACCCGGCCGTCTACCTGATGGGCGAGCACGCCAAGGGCGAGACCCTCTCCATCGCCTTCGCGGGCGAGGGCCAGCACCAGGACGCCGGCGCGAAGATGGTCCACATGGCGCCGAACACCTCCTCGCACATCGTCTCCAAGTCGGTGGCGCGCGGCGGCGGCCGCACCTCCTACCGCGGCCTGATCGAGATCGGCGAGGGCTCGCACGGCGCCAAGTCGAACGTGCTGTGCGACGCGCTGCTGGTGGACACGGTCTCCCGCTCGGACACCTACCCGTACGTGGACGTCCGCGAGGACGACGTGTCGATGGGCCACGAGGCGACCGTCTCCAAGGTCTCCGAGGACCAGCTCTTCTACCTGATGAGCCGCGGCCTGAGCGAGACCGAGGCGATGGCGATGATCGTGCGCGGCTTCGTCGAGCCGATCGCCCGCGAGCTGCCGATGGAGTACGCGCTGGAGCTGAACCGGCTGATCGAGCTGCAGATGGAGGGCGCGGTCGGCTGACGCGCCGTCAGCCCCGCCGCCCGTCGACCATTCCCGAAAGAGAGCAACACGAACAGCCATGGCTGAGCAGAACACCCCCGGCTCCACCACCGCCGGCTCGATCGAGGTCGGCACCGCCGGCGCCGGCGCGCAGCTCGCCGGTCCGGGCACCGGACGCGACACCGTCCGGCAGCCGATCGACGCCCGGGTCGCCGTCAAGCCGTCCTTCGACGTCGACGACTTCCCGGTGCCCACCGGCCGCGAGGAGGACTGGCGGTTCACCCCGCTGCACCGCCTCGGCGGGCTGCACGACGGCAAGGCGCTCGAAGCGGCCAAGGGCGAGGACAAGATCGAGCTGGGCCTGCCGGAGGGCGTCACCTCCGAGCTGGTCGGCCGGGACGACCCCCGGGTCGGCAAGGCCGGCACCCCGGTGGACCGGGTCGCCGCGCAGGCGTTCAGCGCCTTCGGGCAGGCTCTGGTGGTGACCGTCCCCAAGGAGACGGCGCTCACCGAGCCGGTCCGGATCGACGTGCACGGCGAGGGCGGCACCGCCTTCGCGCACCTGGTGGTCGAGGTCAAGCCGTTCGCCGAGGCCGTCGTGGTGCTGAACCACACCGGCACCGGCACCCGGGCCGCCAACGTCGACCTGCTGGTCGGCGACGGCGCCAAGCTGACCTTCGTCTCCGTCCAGGACTGGGAGCGGGACGCGGTGCACGTCGCCCAGCAGAACGCGCTGGTCGGCCGGGACGCCTCGTTCAAGTCGGTGGTCGTCACCTTCGGCGGCGACGTGGTGCGCCTGCACCCGCGGGTCAACTACGCGGCCCCCGGCGGCGAGGCCGAGCTGTTCGGCCTGTACTTCGCGGACGCCGGGCAGCACCTCGAGCACCGCCTGGTGATCGACCACGACACCCCGCACTGCCGCTCCAACGTCGCCTACAAGGGCGCCCTCCAGGGCCAGGACGCGCACGCGGTGTGGATCGGCGACGTGCTGATCCGCGCGGCCGCGCTCGGCACCGACACCTACGAGCTCAACCGCAACCTGGTGCTCACCGACGGCGCCCGGGTCGACTCCGTCCCGAACCTGGAGATCGAGACCGGCGAGATCGTCGGCGCCGGCCACGCCTCCGCCACCGGCCGCTTCGACGACGAGCAGCTGTTCTACCTGCAGTCCCGCGGCATCCCGGCCGACGAGGCCCGCCGCCTGGTGGTGCGCGGCTTCTTCGCCGAGCTGGTCCAGCAGATCGGCGTCGCCGAGATCCAGGACCGGCTGCTGGAGAAGATCGAGGCCGAGCTGGAAGAGACCGTGGCATGAGCTACGTCCGCGCCTGCGCGCTGAGCGTCCTGCAGGAGGACGTGCCCAAGAAGGTCGAGCTGAACGGCGTCCCGGTGGCGATCGTCCGGACCGACGAGGGCGTGTTCGCCATCAACGACACCTGCTCGCACGCCAACGTCTCGCTGTCCGAGGGCGAGGTCGAGGACTGCATGATCGAGTGCTGGCTGCACGGCTCCAGCTTCGACCTGCGCACCGGCAAGCCGTCCGGGCTGCCCGCGACCAGGCCGGTCGCCGTCTACCCCGTAAAGATCGAAGGGGACGATGTGCTCGTCTCCGTCAACCAGGAGAACTGAGTACCCCATGGCAACGCTTGAAATCCGCGACCTGCACGTCTCCGTCAACGCTGAGGGCGGCCCGCGGGAGATCCTGCGCGGCGTCGACCTGACGGTCAAGCAGGGCGAGACCCACGCGATCATGGGTCCGAACGGCTCCGGCAAGTCGACCCTGGCCTACTCGCTGGCCGGCCACCCCAAGTACACCGTCACCGGCGGCCAGGTGCTGCTGGACGGCGAGGACGTGCTGGAGATGTCCGTCGACGAGCGCGCCCGGGCCGGCCTGTTCCTGGCCATGCAGTACCCGGTCGAGGTGCCCGGCGTCTCGGTCTCCAACTTCCTGCGCACCGCCGCCACCGCCGTCCGCGGCGAGGCCCCCAAGCTGCGGCTGTGGGTCAAGGAGGTCAAGGAGGCGATGGCCGCCCTCTCGATGGACCCGGCGTTCGCCGAGCGCAACGTCAACGAGGGCTTCTCCGGCGGCGAGAAGAAGCGCCACGAGATCCTCCAGCTGGAGCTGCTCAAGCCGAAGATCGCCATCCTCGACGAGACCGACTCCGGCCTGGACGTCGACGCGCTGCGGATCGTCTCCGAGGGCATCAACCGGGTCCGCTCCGGCGGCGAGGTCGGCACCCTGCTGGTCACCCACTACACCCGCATCCTGCGCTACATCAAGCCCGACTACGTGCACGTCTTCGCGGGCGGCAAGATCGTCGAGTCCGGCGGCGCCGAGCTCGCCGACAAGCTGGAGGAAGAGGGCTACGAGAGCTACGTGAAGGGCGGCGCTTCAGAGTGACCCATCCCCATCTGACCGGACTGCTGGACACCGACGCCATCCGCAAGGACTTCCCCGTCCTGTCGCGGCAGCTGCACGACGGCAAGCCCCTGGTGTACCTGGACAACGCGGCGACCTCGCAGAAGCCGCGCCAGGTGCTGGACGCGCTGAACGCCTACTACGAGCAGCACAACGCCAACGTCCACCGCGGCGTGCACGTGCTCGCCGAGGAGGCCACCGCGCTGTACGAGGGCGCCCGGGACAAGGTCGCGGCCTTCGTCAACGCGCCCAGCCGCAACGAGGTGATCTTCACCAAGAACGCCTCCGAGTCGCTCAACCTCGTGGCGAACATGCTGGGTTGGGCCGAGGAGCCGTACAAGGTCGACGCCGACTCGGAGATCGTGATCACCGAGATGGAGCACCACTCCAACATCGTGCCGTGGCAGCTGCTCGCGCAGCGCACCGGCGCGAAGCTGAAGTGGTTCTCGCTCACCGACGAGGGCCGGCTCGACCTGTCGAACATCGACGAGCTGATCACCGAGAAGACGAAGATCGTCTCGGTGACGCTGGTCTCCAACCTGCTGGGCACCGTCAACCCGGTGGACGCCATCGTCCGCAAGGCGCAGTCGGTCGGCGCGCTGGTCTGCGTCGACGCCTCGCAGGCCGCCCCGCACGCCGTGCTCGACGTGCAGGCGCTGGAGGCCGACTTCGTCGCCTTCACCGGCCACAAGATGCTCGCCCCGACCGGCATCGGCGTGCTGTGGGGACGGCAGGAGCTCCTCGAGGACCTCCCGCCGTTCCTCGGCGGCGGCGAGATGATCGAGACCGTCACCATGGGCTCGTCCACCTACGCCCCCGCGCCGCACAAGTTCGAGGCCGGCACCCCGCCGATCGCCCAGGCCGTCGGCCTCGGCGCCGCCATCGACTACCTGTCGGCGATCGGCATGGACAAGGTCGCCGCGCACGAGCACGCGATCACCGCCTACGCCATCGAGCGCCTGAACGAGGTGCCCGACCTGCGGATCATCGGCCCGCGCACGGCCGTCGACCGCGGTGCGGCGATCTCCTTCACGCTCGGCGACATCCACCCGCACGACGTCGGCCAGGTCCTCGACGAGCAGGGCATCGCGGTCCGGGTCGGCCACCACTGCGCGCGGCCGGTCTGCCTGCGGTACGGAATTCCGGCGACCACCAGGGCGTCGTTCTACCTGTACTCCACGCCCGGCGAGGTGGACGCGCTGATCGACGGCCTCCACCACGTACGCAACTTCTTCGGCTGAGGTGGCTGCCATGAAGCTCGACTCGATGTACCAGGAGATCATCCTGGACCACTACCGCAACCCCCACGGCAAGGGGCTGCGGGACGGCGACGCCGAGGTGCACCACGTCAACCCCACCTGCGGCGACGAGATCACCCTGCGGGTGCGGCTCGACGGCGCGACCGTCGCCGACGTCTCCTACGACTCGCAGGGCTGCTCGATCAGCCAGGCGTCCGCCTCCGTGCTCAACGACCTGGTGGTCGGCAAGCCGGTCGGCGAGGCCCAGCGGATCCAGGAGGCGTTCCTCGAACTGATGCAGAGCAAGGGCCAGTCCGAGGGCGACGAGGACCTGCTGGAGGACGCCGTCGCCTTCGCCGGGGTCTCCAAGTACCCGGCCCGGGTCAAGTGCGCCCTGCTCAGCTGGATGGCCTGGAAGGACGCCACCGCCAAGGCGCTCGGCGGCCGGCCCGAGATCACCACCGACTGACGCCCGTTAGGACAATGGATTCATGAGCGAGAACGAGACGGCCGTGGAGGCCGCCGAGTCCCCCGCCGCGGAGGCTCCCGCCACGGAGGCCCCCGCCGCCGAGGCGTCCGACAGCCCGGGTGCGTTCACCAGCGCGGGGACGGTCTCCACCGAGGACCTCATGGAGGCCCTGATGGACGTCGTCGACCCCGAACTGGGCATCGACGTCGTCAACCTCGGCCTGATCTACGGCCTGCACATCGACGAGGACGACACCGCCACCGTCGACATGACGCTGACCTCGGCGGCCTGCCCGCTCACCGACGTCATCGAGGACCAGGCCCGCACCGCCACCGACGGCCTGGTCAAGGACCTGCGGATCAACTGGGTCTGGATGCCGCCGTGGGGCCCCGACAAGATCACCGACGAGGGCCGCGACCAGCTGCGCGCGCTCGGCTTCAACGTCTGAGCACACCTCAGGACGTCGCACAGGGGCGGGAACCTCCGGGTTCCCGCCCCTTCGCGTGGATCCCGCCGCTCCGGGCCGAACTACACTGCGTGGCCATGGACGTCGGGGCAGGCTGCGGGCAGCCGGACTGGGCCGCGCTGGCCGAGCGCCACGAGCGCGCGCAGCGGCGGCGCGGACGGCTGCGGCTCGCCGGGGCGGCGGCCGGGGTGGCCGTCCTCCTCGGCGGGGGCGGCGCGGCCCTGCTCGGCCGGACGGCGGACGGGAGGGACGGCGGCCGGGCGGTGGCGGTCGCCGGGACGGGCACGCCTGCGGCCACCGGCTCCGCGGCGCCCTTGCCGCGGCCCGCTCCGGAGGTCCCGGCACCGGCTCCGACCCCCGCGGCTGCGTCTCCTTCGGCCACGCCACCGGCTACGGCTGCGGTACCGGCTGCGGCACGGGCCGCGGCCAAGGCGCCGGCCCCGGCCCCGGCCGGGAAGCGCTCCGATCCCACCGTGGGGGCCGACGGGCCCGCCCGGGCGGCCGGTTCGGCTCCGCCCGCCGACCCGCGCGGTGCCGTCCCCGACGCGGACGCCGGGTGGGCGCTGGAGATCGCCGGCTCCGCGGTGGACGACGTGCTGCGGCTCGGAGGGGCGGGAGATCCGCGGCACCGGCAGCCGCGCCTGCCCTGACGTCCCGCCGGAGCATCCGGCGGGGCATCCGCCGGGGCACCCGACGGAGCGTCAATCCCGCCTGCGCCACCGGCGGGTGAACGGCCGGTCCGTCGCCGGACGGCGGGGCGGGGGCGCCGCCGGCGTCGACACGACGCGCGCCTGTGCCGCCCGCCCGCTCACCGGCGCCGTCGATGACCTGCGGACGACGACCGGCCGCGGGTCGGGAGGCCCGGCGGGGGCGGGGCTCCGGGCTCCCGGCCCCGCTCGTTCCGGCGTTCCGGACTCGAACTTGACTGCGGCTCCATGAGTTTCGGGGCGGGCGGCGGACAGCCGGACTGGGCGGCGATGGCCGAGGAGCACGAGCGCGCGGACCGGCGCCGCAGGCGGCTCCGGATCGCGGGGGCGGCCGCCGGCGCGGTCCTGCTGATCGGCGGCGGCAGCGCGGCGGTGGCCGCCCTGACGGGCGGCGGGAGCGGTGGGAGCGGCGGGGGCGGCGAACCGCGGCCCGGCACCCCGGCGGCGGCCCCCGCCGCCGACACCGTCGAGCTCGGGACACCGGCCGCCTCCCCCTCCGCCTCCCCTTCCGTCCCCGCCTCCGCCTCCGCTTCCGCCTCGGCCCCCGTTCCGCCGCCGGCCTCCGCCTCCGCCTCCGTCCGGGCCTCGGCCGGGACGCGCCCCGGCCCGGCCCCGACCGTCACCGTCACCGCCGCGCCCACCGGAGCGGCGAGCCAGACCCCGGTGGCCGACCTGCGCGGCGGCATCCTGAACGCCAACAGCGGCAAGGCCCTGGAGATCGCCGACTCCGTCACCGCCGACGGCGGCCGGGCCCAGCAGTGGACGTACTCCTCGAACCCCACCATGCAGTGGGTGATGCACAGCACCGCGGGCGGCTGGGAGATCCGCAACGCCAACAGTGGCAAGTGCCTGGAGATCCCCGGCGGCTCCACCGCCGACGGCGCCCACGCCCAGCAGCGCACCTGCGACGCCTCCGCCGCCCAGCGCTGGGAGCTGCGCGAGGGTGGCAGCGGCGGCCGGATGCTGGTCAACCGCAACAGCGGCAAGTGCCTGGAGGTCGAGAACTCCAGCAAGGACGACGGCGCCACCGTCCAGCAGTGGACCTGCCACCCGAGCATGGCCAACATGGCCTGGAAGATCTGACGCCCCGCCCGGCGGACCGGGCGGGGCGGCGGGCCGTCAGGGCGTGCGGCGCAGGACGGCGGCGGCCAGGGCGAGGGCGGCGGTGGCGGCGGCGAGGGCGAAACCGGTGACGGCGGGGAGCAGGCCGCAGGCGCGGACCAGGGCGCCGACGGCGATGATCGGGGCGGAGGAGCCGAGGTAGACGATCACCCAGAGGGCGGAGAGCTCGCTGCCGCGGCGGGCCGGGTCGAGGGCGGCGACGGCGGCGGTGAACAGTGAGCGGAAGGCGATGCCCTGGCAGGCGCCGGCCAGCACGCTGCCGACGAAGAGCAGGGCGGGCGTGCCGGTGGCGGCGGCCAGGGTGAGCAGGCCGAGGCCGGCGGCCAGGCCGGTCAGGCCGGCGGCGACCACCACCCGGTCGGAGGTCGGCGGGACGAGCAGCTGGGCGGCTGCCGAGGAGCCGAGCAGCAGCGCGGCGACGGCCGCGCCCGCCATCGGGGAGCGGGTGTGCAGCAGGGTGGCGGAGAAGGCGGGGGCGAGCGCCAGGTAGACGCCGAAGACCGCGTACGAGAGGAAGCCGGCGCCGGCGGCGAGCAGGAACTCGCGGCGCCCGGTGCGGGGCAGCCGCAGCCGCTGGGGCCGCAGCTGGGTGGGGGTGGTGACGCGCGGCGGGGAGGCCGGGGGCCGGTGCGGGCCGGGCATCCGGGGGTGCACCAGGGCGAGCGGCACGCACAGCGCGAGCAGCGCGACGGCGTGCGGCAGGAACGGGCCGAGCAGCGGCCGTGCCCCGCTGGTGAGCGCGGCGCCGACCAGCGGGCCGAGGGCGACGCCGCCCGCCGAGCAGGCCAGGGTGAGTTTGGCGGCCAGGGTGGGGCGGTCGGGCAGCAGGTCGCCGAGGGCGGCGCCGGCCGCGCCGGTGGACAGGCCGACCGCGACGCCCTGGACGGCCCGCCCGGCGGCCAGCTGCCAGAACGATCCGGCGGTGGCGAAGACGGCGTCCCCGGCGGCGGCCAGGGCGACCGCGGGCAGGATCAGGGCGCGCCGCCCGAGGTGGTCGGACCAGTGGCCGACCGCGGCGAGCACCGGGACGAGCGCGAACACGTAGACGGTGAACAGGACGGTGGTGTCCAGCGGGCTCAGTCCGAGGCGCTGCTGGAGCACCGGGTAGAGCGGGGTGGCGAGGTTGGCGCCGATCAGCATCAGCAGCAGGGCGGCGGCCACCAGGCCGACCCGGATGCCGCGCAGCGCGTTCCAGCGGCTGATCGCGGAGAGCTGGAGCTGCTTGCGGGGCGCGAGTTCCAGCGGAAGCAG
Organism: Kitasatospora sp. NPDC057198; assembly: GCF_042670125.1. Taxonomy (NCBI): domain Bacteria; kingdom Bacillati; phylum Actinomycetota; class Actinomycetes; order Kitasatosporales; family Streptomycetaceae; genus Kitasatospora; species Kitasatospora sp. NPDC057198. The sequence continues at coordinate 11,727 of NZ_JBHUWH010000038.1, forward strand.
GGCCTCCGACAGTCGGCGGCCGGCGTACTGGGCGGTGCCCAGGCCGGGGCCGGCGGGGGAGAGGTCCGCCATGGCAGGGGTCTCCTGTGGCAAGGCACCACAGGGCGTCGCCGGACCAGGGTGTGGCGGCGCGGCCCGGACGGTGCGGGTGTGCACGTGGTACGGGGAGCCGGAGCGCCGTCGCTCCGGGTTCCGGGGGCGCGCGCGGGGGTGGTGCGCGTCGCCCACCGAAGGATACGCGGCCGCGGGCACTCGTTCGGACGCACCGCCCCACTCGTTCGGGCGGACGACACCGCAGCTCAGGCGTTCGTCCCCGGCGGCCGATACGCTGGGTTGACGGGCCGACACGCACGGCCCGCGCCGCCGCTCCCCGCGTCCGCCGCCCCGGGCGGGCCGCCCACCGGACGGCGGTGCCCTGCGACCCACCCGGGAGAGCGCGCGCGATGGCCGGACGTAGCCGTAACACCCCTGACCAGCAGCCGTCCGAGGCCGAAGGTCTGCTGCCCGCCGACTACGACCTCGCCGACCTGTACGGCGCGCAGAGCGGCGACGAGGACCCGGACGACACGGCCGTCCTGATCCCGCCGATCGACCTCCCGTCGGACGCCGAACTGGCGGCCGCCGCGCTCGCCGTCCCGCTGATCTCCCGGGTGATCGCGCTGGCCCGCTGGATCGCCCCGCACCGGGCGGTCGACGAGCACGGCGACCTCGGCCCGGAGGACCGCGTCCGGGCGGCCCGGATGCTCGGCGCCGAGGACCCGGACGAGGACGAGGTGGTCGAGGCGATGCGGGCCTGGGCGCTGGCCTGCGACCTCGACCTGGTGGAGACCGGCACCACCGACGACGGCGCGCACGTCGCCATCCCCGGCCCCGACCTGGACGCGGTCGAGGCGGGCGAGCCCGCCGCCGTCCTGGGCCTGTGGTTCGAGGCCGCGGAGCTGGTGCGCGAGCTGGCCGCGGAGGCCGAGTCGGTCGACCCCGAGGTGGTCGAGGGCGGCGGGAGCGACGACTCCGAGGGCCTGGCGGAGGTCGAGGACGCCCGCGAGCAGGCCGCCGAGATCCTCGACGAGGCGCTGCACGTCCTGTACGAGACCACCGCGTTCGCCGAGCCCGGCGCCGAGACCGTCCCGCTGGGCGTGCTCGCCGCGCTGCTGGTCGTCCCGGACGGGCAGGAACCCGACGAGGAGATGCTCGGCGAGATCACCGACCTGATGGTCGTCCTGGACCCGATGCTCGGCGACCTCGCCGAACTCGGCCTGGTCGAGCACCGGCCGATCGACCCCGACCTGTTCGAGGAGGGGTCCGGGGAGGGGGAGGGCGCGGAGGCCGCCGAACCGGTGGACACCGACCGGCCGCTCACCGAGGAGGACGCCGCCCGCTTCGGCACCGTCCGGCTCACCCCGCTCGGCCAGTACGCGGTGCGCGAGTGGCTGCTCGCCGACGGCTACGACGCCCCGCTGATCGGCGACCTCGCCGACCGGGACGGGCCCGCGCTGCTGCGCGCCCTCGCCGAGAACGGGCAGCTGTTCGCCGAGCCCGAGCTCAAGAACTGGGTGGCCGCCCGCGCCCCGCTGGACGCCGCCCGCGAACTGCTGTCCGGCGCCCGCGGCCGGGACGTGCAGTCGCCCGTCCGCCGCTACTACTGCGTGCTCGGCCTCGGCGAGATCGGCCAGGACGCCGCGCCGGCGGTCGCCGAGGTGGTCGACGACCCCGAGCTGGGCGGGCTGGCCCGCGAGTGGCTGCGGGCCCGCGGCGCGGACGTCGCGGCGGCCGAGCGGGAGGTGGCGCTCTGGCGGGTGGTCGACTCGATGGCGGCCGTCCTGCTGATCACCGCGGGCGAGGGCGGGCGGCTGCAGGCACTGGTCGCGGACCTGCCGGTGACCGACAACCCGGCCAGCTACTTCGGCGAGGTCTGGCGGGTGCCGCACCCCATGACGGTGGAGGTGCTGGAGGCCGTCGGCGAACTGCACCTGGACCGCAAGGTCGCCAAGGAGGCCCGGCGCGCCGCGGTCAGGGCCCGCTCGCTGCGGGCGCAAGGGTAGGGGAGCGGACCCGGCCGCGTCCGCCTGATGGCTCGACAGGTTCGTTGGGCCGTAAGGTAAGGCGGCGTTGGAGTGGCGAGCGGCCGGGGGTGCGGCGAGGGATGAAGTGGCAGCGCACGGGCGGGGCCCGGGACCTCGAAGCGGTGTACACGGATCAGGAGGCGTACGGCCGGCAGTTGCTGGCCCGGGCCGACTTCCCGGTGTTCGGGTGGGCGCACCCGGCCGGCGGGGTCCCCGGGTGGGACGTGCTGGCCTCCTACGAGGTCCGCGACGGGGAACTGGAGTCGGTGGAGACCAGGTCCGGTGACTGGAGCTCGCCGCAGGGCCCGTACGTGACGGTGCGCACGCACCGGCCCGGGGCCGAGCAGGCCGGGCCGCTGCCCGACCTGGAGGACGCGGTCGAGGACGAGCGCGACCGGGTCTACGAGCACCTGGGCGTCGACGAGGGCGACACCGCCGGGCGGGTCCGGGCGCTGCGCGAGTGGATCACCGTGGACGGCGAGCCGTACGCGGTGCAGGTCCACGAGGACTCGCGGACCGCCGCCGGCCACGGCACGGTGTGGGCCGGCCGGCTGCGGGTGGCCGGGGCCACGGTGACGGTGATCGGACGCGGCGTCCTGCCCGGATCGGTGGAACTGCGCCGGATCTCCGACTTCGAGCGGTACATCGCCGGCCGGACGGCGATGCTGCGGCAGGTCGCCGCGCTGCGGGCGGACCGCCGGCCCGCCGCGGCCGAGCCGGAACCCGCCGAGCTGGGCCTGCGGGCGCACCGCGAACTCGTCGAGCAGGCCGTCGAACGCACCGGCGCGATGCTCGCGCAGCAGCGCGCCGGGCGCTCGGCCCGGCTGCCCCGGCACCTGCGCGGCGAGGAACGGCGGACCCGCTGGGAGACGGTGGTGCGGCAGCAGATGCGGCTGGCCTCGGAGACCCGGGAGGAGGCCGACGAGGCGGTCACCTCGATGGTCAACCACCTGAGCCGGCTCGCCTTCCACGCGGAGTGGGTGAGCGGCACCGCCGAGGGCGCGGCCGCCGTGGAGGAGGTCGTCCGGTACACGGCGTTCGCCAGCGAGGTGCCGAGCCTGCCCGCGCAGCGCGCCTGGGAGCGGCTGTGGGCGGGCGGCACGCCCGAACTGCCGTCCGGGACGGAGGAAGCCTGGCTGACCGCCTGGGAGCAGTGGCGGGTCGAGCGCACCCAGCACCGGGCGCGGCGGTAGGCGCGCGGACCGGTCTGCCGGTCCGTCGGCAAAGGGGCGGTCATCGGGTGTTCTATGGTCGGTAAATCGGCACGCCGACGCCGTGTCCGATTCACGCGCGGTTCACGTGCGGCCCGGAATCTTTCGGTCACCGAAGCTCATCCTCTCCTCCAGGAGTGACCGTCATGTCGCTGTCCCGCCGGGACTTCGTGAACCGTTCGACCATGCTCGGGGCAGGCGTCCTGATCGCCGGCAGCGCCGAGGTGCTCGCCACCGCCCCCGGCGCGATCGCCGCCCCCGCGGGCGGTGACGCCGCGCTCGCCAAGGGCGGCCACACCGCGGTCGGCTACGGCGAGCTGGTCTCCGACCCCGAGGGCGTCCTGGCGCTGCCGAAGGGCTTCTCGTACGAGATCATCACCCGGACCGGCCGGACCACCCTGGTCACCGGCGAGTCCACCCCCAGCAACCACGACGGCACCGCCGCGTTCGAGGGCCGCCACGGCGCGACCCTGCTGGTCAACAACCACGAGCTGGCCGGCCCGCGCGCCAACTGGCCGCACCCCGTGCCGCTGCTGGAGGGCCACGTCTACGACCCGGCCGCGGCCGGCGGCTGCACCGTCGTCGAGGTCTCCGGCCTCGGCAACGGCCACGGCAACGGCCGCGGCGACGAGCACGGCAAGGGGCACGGGCACGGCAAGCGGCAGGTCCGCGAGTGGGTCGGCATCGCCGGCACCGCCACCAACTGCGCGGGTGGCGCCACCCCGTGGGGCACCTGGCTGACCTGCGAGGAGACCGAGGACAAGGCCGGTACCAACGGCTTCACCAAGGACCACGGCTACGTCTTCGAGGTCGACCCGCACGACCAGGACGCCAACCGCGACCCGCAGCCGATCAAGGCGTTCGGCCGGTTCGCGCACGAGGCCGTCGTCATCGACGAGAAGCGCGGCCACGCCTACCTGACCGAGGACGCGTCCAAGCCCAACGGCCTGCTCTACCGCTGGACCCCGCCGGCCGGCTTCAAGCACGGCAAGGGCAGGCTGCGCACGCTGGCCGCGGACGCGGGCGTGCTGGAGGCGCTGAAGGCGTTCGACGCCCAGGGCAAGCTGGTCGACGACCTGTCCCGGGCCACCAAGCCCGGCACCACGTACGGCGCCGACTGGGTCAAGGTGCAGGACCGGGACGCCCGCACCACCTCGATCCGCAAGCAGTTCAAGGACGGCGAGGTCACCCGGGCCCGCAAGCTCGAGGGCATGTGGTGGGGCGACAACGGCATCTACTTCGTCTCCTCGTTCGCCCGTGAGGAGTCGCCGCTCCAGCACGACGGCCAGGTCTGGTTCTACAACCCCGTCCGGCGCACCCTGACCCTGAAGGTCATCCTCGGCGTCAACAACGACATCTGGACCGACCAGGGCAACTTCGACGGCCCCGACAACATCACCGTCTCGCCCCACGGCGGCCTGATCATCGCCGAGGACGGCAACGGCCTCCAGCACCTGTTCGGCACCACCACCGACGGGCGGACGTACGCGCTGGCGCGCAACGAGCTCAACCTCGGGACGGAGGCGGCGCCCGAGTACAGCGAGTTCACCGGCGTGACCTTCTCGCACGACGGGCGGACGCTGTTCGCGAACATCCAGGAGCCGGGGATCATGCTGGCGATCACGGGGCCGTGGCACCGGATGTGACGCGGCGTTGACCGGTGGGGGTCCGTCCGGGGAGGGTTCTGCCCTCCGCGGGCGGACCTTGCCGTCGGCGGGGCGCGGGGTCTCAGTCGGGGAGGCGGAGCTGGAGCATGGCCAGCAGTCTCTGCTGGGGCTGGGTGAGGTCGAGGCCGGTGAGCTGTTCGGCCCGCCGGACGCGGTAGCGCAGGGTGTTGGGGTGGATGTGCAGGGCGTCCGCGGCGGTGCGGACCTCGCCGAGGGCGTCCAGGTAGGCGAGGACGGACTCGGCCAGGCGGGTGCGGTGCCGGGCGTCGTAGCCGGTGAGGGCGGTCAGCCGGGGGTCGCGCAGCTCGGGGCGGTCCTGGAGCAGGGCGAGCACCTCGGAGACCAGCACCTCGGCCTGCACGTCCTGGAGGGCGGCGACCTCCGGGACGACCCCGCCGCGGCCCATCGCGTCGAGGATCCGGTCGGCTTGGGCGCGGGAGGCCGGGACGTCCGCCAGGCCGGGGACGGTGGGGCCGATCGCGGCCCGCAGCGGGATGGAGAGGTGGTCGCGGGCCGCGTCCACGGTCTCCTGCGTCCAGTCGCGCAGGGTGGCGGGCGGCAGGCCGGGCGGGAGCTCGGGCAGCAGGACGTAGACCCGGGAGTCGACCGGCGCGAGCAGGGCGCCGCGGTGCCGGGCGGCGGTGTGCACCGAGATCAGGCCGGTGACCTCGTCGCGGGAGAGTTCGGCGTCCCGGCCGTCGGTGGCCGCGGGGGCGTAGGCGAGGACGGTGGCCGGGCGGCGCAGGTCCAGGCCGAGGTGGGTGGCCAGTGACTGCGGGCCGGTGGAGCCCTCCAGCAGGCCGGTCAGCAGGGTCTGGGTGAGCCGCGCGTCGGCCGACAACTCCCTTCGGCGGCGTACCAGTTGGCCGGCCGCGACCCGGGCGGCGCCGACCAGGGCCTGCTCGGCCGTCCCGGCCAGCGGGCCGGAGCCCTCCTGCACCCAGATCGTCCCGAGCGGCTGCGCGCCGGAGCGGATCGCGATGGCCAGCCGGCGCCGGATCCCCAGCTCCGGGTGGGCGGCGATCTCGATCGCGCCCTCGGAGCCGCGCAGGTGCGAGAAGACGCCCCACTCGCGGAGCTTGGCCAGGTACGGCTCCGGGCCCTGCCGGCCCAGGATGGACAGCCGGCGCAGGTCGTCCACCTCGTCGGTCTCCGAGGTGCGCGAGTAGGCCAGCACCCGGCTGGAGGTGTCCTCGATCGAGACGATGCCGCCGGTCAGCACGGCCACCGTCTGGGCCAGCGAGAACAGGTCGCCGGTGGCGGGCCCGCCGGGCCCGCCGGTGCCGTCCGGGTCCTCCGCGCCGGACAGCAGGGTGCGGGCCAGCGAGTCGAGGTGCTCCCAGCGGGTCTCCCGGCGCACCGACAGCAGCGCCACGCCCGCCTCGGTGGCGGCCTCGCGCAGCGCGTCCGCCTGGCCCGGCCCGTCCAGCTTGACCGCGACGGCGGCGGCCCTGGCCCGTCCGGCGGCGCGCAGCGCGGGCAGTGCGGCCCGGCCGCGGGCGCCGATCGCCAGCACGAGTTCGCCCGGCGCGGCGACCGGCGGGTCCTCCGGGTCGAGGATCGACACGTGCTGCACCGGGACGTCCAGGCCGGCGGGCGCGGCCTGCAGCTCGACCAGGGGTTCGCCGAGCGACATCAGCAGCTGGCGCAGCGGGAGGCCGGTCATGGGGCCCTCCGTGGGGCGATCGTGGGGTGTCGGGTGGGGGCGTTCGTGAGGTGTCGGTGGGGTGGCGGTGGGGTGTCGGGTGGGGCGTTCGCGGGGTGGCGTGGGGGCGTTCGTGGGGGCGGACAAGATCCGGGGGCCGAGTTTAGCCAGTCGGACAGGAAGCGGCCGCCGTGACCGCCGCGTGATGCTGTTCGTCCGGGCGGACAACGGCGAGCGGGGGAATTTGGCGGTGCGGCCAACACCTGCGGGCAGGAGCGGGGAATAGCGTTTCTTCACGGCCGGTGTGCGACCCTCACCGGCTCCCCATGACGAGAAGGAGAGCGTGCGCGCCATGGATGCTGTGACCCAGGTCCCCGCGCCGGTGAACGAGCCGGTCCACAGCTACGCCCCCGGCAGCCCCGAACGGGCCCGGCTGGAGGCCAAGCTGAAGGAGCTGGGCGGCCAGGGGCCGATCCAGCTCACCATGACGATCAACGGAGAGCAGCGCCTCGGCGGCGGCTCCGAGATCCACGTCGTGCAGCCGCACAACCACGCTGCCCGACTCGGCACGCTGCGCAACGCGACCCAGGACGACGCGCGCGAAGCCATCGACACCGCGCTGGCCGCCGCGCCGGCCTGGCAGGCGCTCTCCTTCGACTCCCGCGCCGCGATCTTCCTGCGCGCCGCGGACCTGCTGGCCGGGCCGTGGCGGGAGACCCTCGCCGCGGCCACCATGCTCGGCCAGTCGAAGACCGCCCAGCAGGCGGAGATCGACACCCCCTGCGAGCTGGTCGACTTCCTGCGCTTCAACGTGCACTTCGCCCGGCAGATCCTCGCCGAGCAGCCGGTCTCCTCGGACGGCGTGTGGAACCGCACCGACCACCGCCCGCTGGAGGGCTTCGTCTACGCGATCACCCCGTTCAACTTCACCGCGATCGCCGGCAACCTGCCGACCGCGCCCGCGCTGATGGGCAACGTGGTGATCTGGAAGCCGTCCCCCACCCAGCAGTTCGCCGCGCACTACCTGATGCGCCTGCTGGAGGCCGCGGGCCTGCCCAAGGGCGTCATCAACATGGTCACCGGCGACGGCCTGGCCGTCTCCGAGGTCGCCCTCGCGCACCCCGCGCTGGCCGGCATCCACTTCACCGGCTCCACCGCCACCTTCCAGCACCTGTGGCGCACCGTCGGCGAGAACATCGCCGGCTACCGCACCTACCCGCGGATCGTCGGCGAGACCGGCGGCAAGGACTTCCTGGTCGCCCACCCGTCCGCCGACAAGGCCGTGCTGAAGACCGCGATGACCCGCGGCGCTTTCGAGTTCCAGGGCCAGAAGTGCTCGGCGCTGTCCCGCGCGTACGTCCCGGCCTCGATCTGGTCCGAGATCAAGGACGACTTCCGCGACGAGGTCGAGTGGCTCACCATGGGCGACGTCACCGACCTGGCCAACTTCATGGGCGCCGTCATCGACGAGCGCTCCTTCGCCAAGAACAAGGCCGCGATCGACCGCGCCAAGGCCGACCCGCAGGTCGAGGTGCTGGCCGGCGGCACGTACGACGACTCGGTCGGCTGGTTCGTCCGCCCGACCGTGCTGGTCTGCCAGGACCCGGCCGCCGAGTACTTCCGCGACGAGTACTTCGGCCCGATCCTCGCCGTGCACGTCTACGCCGACGAGGACTACGACGCGATGCTCGCGCAGATGGAGTCGGTCTCCGCGTACGGCCTGACCGGCTCGATCATCGCCCAGGACCGCGAGGCCGTCGAGCACGCGATGCGCGTCCTGCGCAACGCGGCCGGCAACTTCTACATCAACGACAAGCCGACCGGCGCCGTCGTCGGCCAGCAGCCCTTCGGCGGCGGCCGGGCCTCCGGCACCAACGACAAGGCCGGCGCCAAGCAGAACCTGACGCGCTGGACGTCCACCCGCTCCATCAAGGAGACGTTCGTCCCGCCGACGGACTACCGCTACCCGCACATGGGCTGACCAGCCCTCCCGCGACGGCCGGCCACCACCCCCGGCCGGCCGTCGCCCCTCTTCGTTCCAGCTGATCCGCTTCGCCGGGAGTCCACGATGCTCCGTTCCGCCCTCCTCGCCGCCTCGCGCTCCCCGCAGGTGCGCACCATGGTCGAGAAGTTCCCGCCCACCCACGCGATCGTCGAGCGCTTCGTCGCCGGCGACCGGCTCGACCAGGGCGTGGCCGCCACCGAGAAGCTGGTGGCCAGCGGCCGCAAGGTCACCCTCGACCACCTCGGCGAGGACACCAAGGACGCCGACCAGGCCGCCGGCACCGCCCTCGCCTACGAGCACCTGCTGACCGCCCTCAAGGAGACCGGCCTCGCCGCGAACGCCGAGGTCTCGGTCAAGCTCTCCGCGGTCGGCCAGTTCCTCCCCGTGGACGGCGAGAAGATCGCGCTGGAGAACGCCCGCCGGATCTGCGAGGCCGCCGCCGACGCCGGCACCACGGTGACCCTCGACATGGAGGACCACACCACCACCGACTCGACCCTCGCCATCGCCCGCGAACTGCGCGCCGACTTCCCGTGGCTGGGCGTCGTCCTCCAGGCGTACCTGCGCCGCACCGAGGCCGACTGCCGCGACCTCGCCCACGAGGGCTCGCGGGTGCGCATCTGCAAGGGCGCCTACAAGGAGCCCGAGTCGGTCGCCTTCCAGGGCAAGCGGGACGTCGACCTCGCGTACGTCCGCGCGCTCAAGGTCCTGATGGCGGGCGAGGGCTACCCGATGGTGGCCTCGCACGACCCCAACATGATCAAGATCGCCGGGCAGCTCGCCGAGTGGAACAAGCGCGACGTCTCCTCGTTCGAGTACCAGATGCTCTACGGCATCCGCCCCGAGGAGCAGCTCCGCCTCGCCGAGGCCGGCAACACCATGCGGGTCTACCTCCCCTACGGCCAGGAGTGGTACGGCTACTTCATGCGCCGCCTCGCGGAGCGCCCCGCCAACCTGACCTTCTTCCTGCGCGCGATGGCCACCCGGGGCTGAGCCGTCGTCTTTCCGTTCCCGAGGGCCCGCGGCATCCTGTCGCGGGCCCTTAGGGCGTTCGGGGAGGTTCTTCGGGGAGGTCGTCCGCTCAGCGGACGACCGGGGTGCGGCCGGAGCGCCAGTCGGTGATCCGTTTGCGGATGCTGGGGACCATCGGCAGGTCGTCGGTCTGCTGCGGGGTGAACCAGGCGACCTCGAACGACTCGTCGGAGACACGTAGTTCGCCGCCCAGTGGCCGTCCGACCAGGCAGATGCTGAACTCCTGGCGGACCTCGCCGTCGTCGTACGCGAAGACGTGGCCCGGGTCGGTGTAGGTGCCGACGATTCCGGTGATCTCGATGTCGAGCCCGGTCTCCTCCCGGGTCTCCCGGATGCCGCAGTCGGCGAGCGACTCGCCCAACTCCATCGTGCCGCCGGGCAGTGCCCACATGCCGTTGTCGGTACGGCGTTGCAGCAGGACGCGGCCGGCGTCGTCCACGACCACCACCGAGGCGGCCGGGACGAGGCTGTTGGGCTTCGGGGCGTTCGGGTCGTCCTCGTAGTCACGCCTGGGCACGTGCTGCCTCCGGAGTCGTCCACACGTCGCGGCCGGATCCTACCGGGCAGCGGCGGGGTGACGATCACGTCGCTTCGGGCTCGGCGCTTCGGCGCGGGCCCTGCGGGCTAGGCTGGTCCGCATGATCACGGCGGTGGTGTTCGACATCGGTGAGACGCTGACCAGCGACACCCGTTACTGGGCGGACTGGGCCCGGTGGCTGGGCGTTCCGACGCACACGATGTCGGCGCTCGTCGGGCACGTTCTCGCGCAGGGCATCGACAACGCAGAGGCGATTCGCCTGATCCGCCCCGGATGTGACATCCCGGCGGAGTGGCGCGCCCGCCAGGCCGTCGGGCAGGGCGACCACCTGGAGGAGTCCGACCTGTACCCGGACGTCCGCCCTGCGCTGCGACAACTGCGCGATGCCGGGGCCTGGGTGGGCATCGCGGGCAACCAGAACGCGGCCGTCGCCGACCTGCTGCGGGGGCTCGATCTGCCCGCCGATGCCATCGCCACCAGCGGCGAGTGGGGCGTCTCGAAGCCGAGCCCGGAGTTCTTCGAGCGGATCGCCGAGTGGGCTCCAGGCGATCGGCGGCAGATCGTCTACGTCGGGGACCACCCGGCCAACGATGTCGCCCCTGCCCGCGAGGCCGGTCTGCGGGCCGCGCACCTGCGGCGGGGCCCGATCGGGTTGACCACCACCGCACCGGATGCCGACTGGACGGTCGATTCGCTGGCAGAGCTCGCCAACCTGATTGGCCGTCAACTCCGGTGAGCCACCACCCAGCTGGACCGTGGCGGTTCTGCACCCGAGACCATGACAGCGGCGGTACTGTGCCGACATGCCCGTCGCCACCGCTACTCACCTCGGGTACCGCGTAGCTGCCGCCCGCGCTGCCGCTGGCCTTACCCGCCGAGAGGTTTACGAGGCTTCCGGTGTCTCCGTCAGCATGATCCGCCAAGTCGAGAGCGGCACCCGGACGCCGAGCGACGCCGTGCTTGATGTCCTCGCCCGGGCCCTACGCACAACCCCGGAGCAGTTGGCCGACGGGCCGGGCCGCACCGACTCCCGCGTGCACCGGGCGATCCCTGCGTTGCAGGCCGCGATCGCCTCGTACGATCTGCCGGAGGACGGGCCGGTGCGACTGCTGCGCAACCTCGGTGTGGCAGTGGAGGAGATGACCGTGGCCCGGGTCAACTCCCAGTACAGCTACCTCGTGGAGCGGATCCCGGCGCTGCTGGAGGAACTCTTCCGTGCCGTCCACCAGGCTGCAGAAGGAGTTGACCGCCGACAGGCGGGTCGCTTGCTCGCGCTGGCCGTTCGAAGTGCTGACGCTGCGGCCTACAAGTACGGCTACCACGACCTGTCGGCCCGCTTGGTCGAGCTGATGCGCTGGGCCGCTGGCATCGCCGAGGATCCGGCGCTGGACGCCGCTGCCGCCTACGTCCGAACCGAGGTCTATTTCGCCACCGACCAACTCGGTACGGGCTTGCGCGCACTGCAGCAGGCCGCCGACCGCATGCCGGCGCCCACGACGATGCCGCTGGCTGCCGCAACCGTCGCCCTGCACATGCGGGCCGCCGTCGTGGCCGGCCGGGCGGCCGATGTCGAAAGCGCGCGGCTGCACCTGACCGAGGCCGAGCGTCTGGTGCACGGTGTTCCAGAGCGGCTGTACGACGGGACCGCAGTCGGACCGGCGTCGATGCGCATCCATCGGCTTGCGGTGGCGGTCGAGCTGGGCGACTCGGCCGACCTCGGCCGTGCGGTGGCAGAGGCCGGCCGCTGGGTTCCGCCCCGGGACCTGCCTGCCGAGCGCAGGAGCCACTACTACATCGACCTGGGCCGCGCGCAGACAGCACTGGGTCGCCCCCAGCATGCCCGGGAATCCTTGCTCGTCGCCCGTCGCATCGCCCCCCAACACGTCCGTGAGCACGGGCAGGTCCGGACGGAACTGGCCACCTTGGTACGGCTCACCCGTGGCCGCGACGAGGAGCTGTTGGCGATGGCCCGCTGGGCGAAGGCGGTCTAACGAGTGACACAGGTTGTGTCACTTCCCGCCCTTCCGTGCGGGGATCGTAGAGGACGTGACAGCGACATCGCCCGGCCAGGATATGAGTCCTGCACGCCTCCACGGAGAGGCATGCATCGTCTGCGGCTCGACCGAGCCTCCGCTCCGTCCTAACGGAACCATCACTCTGCCCGGCGTTCATGGAGTGGTGCACGACTTCGACACCGTGGTGTGCATCGCCCACTCGGAGGTCGGCCGTGACCGGTGACCTCGACATCAAGCAACCGATGGCAGCGGTGTACCAGTGCACTGCTTCGATCCCAGGCGTCATGGCCGAGCACACCTACCCCACGGTGACTGCCGCCGGACAGGCCCTGTGGGCCGTGCTCCGGACGTTGCCGTTGGGGTGGGACCAGGCCGAGGCGTACCGAGTGCTGCTGCACGACCCCGGGATGTTGGCGGGGCATCTGGCGCGGGGGCCGCAGCGGTTGGCGTTCACGATGGGCGGGCGCAGTCGCGAGGTTCGTCTCGCCTACACCGGATGAGCGGCGTCGCCCGGTCGCCGGGACTTGTGGGCGGAGTTCCGTGCTGCCGCCTGTGCCGGGGCGGTCAGTGGGGGAGGGCGGGCCAGGGTGGGGTGAGGTGCATGAGCCAGATGTCGTACTCCTCGGTGGTGACGGCGAGGGCGGTGCGGCCGTCGGGGGAGAGGGCGATGAATTCGGGTTGGTCGGGGTGGTCGCCGAGCAGGGCGGCGAGGTGGGCGCCGAGGTGGTGGCGGACGGGGGCCCAGTCGAGGTGGCCGAGGCCGCGGGCGCCGATGTTCAGGAGGAAGGTGCCGTTGGGTGCGAACAGGCCGGTGGTGCGGGCGAGTTGGAGCCAGATGCGGTCGGTTGCGGTGGCGGGGTCGGGGGAGTCGAGCGGGACGGTGCGGGTGGGGGTGGCCTCGAAGGCGGCGGCGCGCTGCCAGAGGGCGCCCGGGGTGGGGAGGGTGGTGGTGGGTGGCCGGGGAGGGAGCGGGGCGAGGCCGCAGGCGGAGATCAGGCGGGTGAGCGGGTCGCCCGGCGGGGTGGTGTCGAGGGCGGTGCGGACGGCCGTGCGGAGGTCCGCTTCGGTGGTGTCGGCCTCCTCCATGGCGGCGAAGAGGGTGTCGAGCGCCTCGGCGAGCCGTCCGGCGGGGCGTTCGCCGGCGGCCAGTGCGGCGCGTCGGGAGGCGTACCAGGTGCGGCGGAATTCGGTTGTGGAGAGCCGGAGTTCGAGGAAGCCGGACATCAGGGCGTACTGGCGGGCGGTGTGGGTGTCGGGGAAGACGGACAGGTCGGCGTGGGTGGTGAGGGCCGGTGGGCGGTCGGGGGTGGTGGGCACAGCGGCTCCAGGGGTCAGGGGTGGAGGGCGCGGAAGGTAGCGAGGGCGAGGGGCAGGTCGTGGTGGGCGGGGTCGTCGGCGGGGAGGGTGGGGAGGAGGCCGGCGGTGAAGGACTCGGCGGCGGTGAGCAGGGCGTGGGTCAGGACGGCGGTCGTCGTGGTGCCGAGCGGGCGGCGGTCCGGGGCGGTGACGGTGACCAGGCCGCGGTGGAGGGTGAAGGAGAGGCGGAAGGACGAGTCGGCGGGGCGGAAGGTGGTGGTGCCGTGGCGGCGGGAGAGCAGGAAGCGCACCTCGTCGAGCAGGCCGGGGACGGCGAGGACGAGCATCATGCCCTGGTCGGGGGTGTGGCCGGCGGAGGTGGTGGAGCCCTCGGGGCCGGTGAACGCCAGGTCGCAGAGGTCGAAGCCGCTGGGGGCGCCCTGGCCGGGGCGGACCGCGAAGCGGAAGGCGACGGAGGGTGGCGGGGCGGCGGGCATGGGGGAACGCTAGCGGGAAGTGGGTTGGGAAGGATGGGAGTTGGGAGGGGAGGGGGCGGAGGGGAGGGGTGCTGTGGTTGAAAAGCACGCAGCGGCACGGACCTTCGGTGGGCTCCGGTCGTCAGCAGCTCGGCCCCGCCGTTCCTCGGCCTCCTGATCGTGCCTGCTCAGGTGTCGGTGCGGCCGATGAGGAACTGGACGTGGGTGGGGCGGTTCCGGGTGCGGGCGGGGGCGGCGAGGGTTTCGGCGAGGGAGGTGAACTCTTCTTGGAGGAAGTGGAGTTCGGCGGGGGAGAGGGCGGTCAGGTCGGTGAAGGTGATCAGGGGGGTGCGGTCGGGGTCCTCGTGCAGGCCGCCGAAGAGGGAGTCGTCCAGGGCGTCCCAGCTCCGGCCGCGGCCATGCAGTGGCGGGTCGAGGGGGAGGGTGCGGCTGATGGCGTCGAAGAGGTCGTCCAGGGAGGTAACGGCGCTGGTGTCGACGCGGTGGTGGCGGGTGGGTGCGCGGGCGGCGAGGACGCGGGGGAGGTCGTCCGGGTGCGCGATGGTGACGGGGGCGGGGGCGAAATGTCCGGCGCGCCAGGCCGGGAAGGGGGGTCGGGGGGCGGTGCGGGAGCCGGAGGTCTTCAGTGCGGTGGCGAACTCGCGTGCCAGGGTGGTGAGTTGGGCGTGCAGTTGGTCGTACGGGTGGTGTTCGGTGCTGGGGGAGGGCACCCAGGTGGTGCGGGAGGTGCAGTGGACGGTGACCAGGTCGGGGGTGGGGAAGGTGAAGGTCAGGGTGCGTTCCAGGCCCTGGGGGTAGAGGTCCAGGGTGTGCGGGGTGCGGTCGTGGAAGGCGGTGAGCAGCTGGTCGAGCCCTTCCAGGAACGCGGAGAGGTCGTAGGGGACGTCGAAGTGCCAGGGCGCGCCGAAGCCGCCCGCCTCGGCGGCCGCGTCGGTGGCGGCGAGGTCGGCGCAGCCGATCAGGGCGAGGACGGGGTAGTCGTACGGCGGTTCGTCGAACGGGTCGAGCGCCTCCGGCGGGGCCGGGGCGGTGGGCGGCCGGAGGCGGACGTGGAAGCGGTGGCGGTCGTCCGGGGGCACGTCAGAGCATCGCGGCGGCGGGCTTGACCATGCTGCGGGCGGTCTTGGCGTTGACGTACTCGCCGAGGGCGGTCATCACCCACTCGCCGGAGAACTGGCGGACGAGCTTGCACATGGCGACGCCGGTGTGCGGCTCGGACTGGGCCAGGTCGAAGCGGACGAGTTCCTGTTCGGTGGCGGTGTCGACCAGGCGGCAGTAGGCGTTCTTGATGTCGGTGAACTTCTGCCCGGAGAAGGAGTTGACCACGAAGACCAGGCCGCAGACCTCGGCGGGCAGGCCGGCCAGGTGGACGGTGATCGCCTCGTCGTCGCCGCCGCCCTTGCCGGTGAGGTTGTCGCCGGAGTGGGCGATGGCGCCGTTGAAGATGGAGAGCTTCATGAACCAGGCGGTGTCGAGCTTCTCGCGCCGGGCGTCGAAGGCGATCACGGACGCGTCGAGGTCGATGTTGCGGCCGTGGCCGGCGGGCTCCCAGCCGAGGCCCATCCGGACCGAGGAGAGGAACGGCTTCCCGCCCTTCTCCAGCGAGACCGAGCCGCCCTTGACCAGGTTGACCCGGCCCTTGTCGAGGGTGATCTTCCCGACGGCGGGCGAGCCGGACGGCATGGGCGGCGGTGTACCGGGCGCCTGGGGCTGGGCCGGGGCCTGGGGCGCCGCGGCGCCGCGCGGGGCGCTGTCGGGCCGCGGCGGGGCGGCCGGCGGAGCGGCGGGCGGGGCCGGCGGGGCGGCCGCGGTGGTGGCGGCGGCCGGGGGCGCGTCCTCGACCGAGACGCCGAAGTCGGTGGCGATGCCGGCCAGCCCGTCGGCGTACCCCTGGCCGACGGCGCGGACCTTCCACTCGGCGCCGCGCCGGTAGACCTCGACGACGACCAGGGCGGTCTCCCGGGACAGCCGGGGCGGGGTGAAGGTGAACAGCTCCCGGCCGGTGTCGGCGTCCCGGAGCGTCGCGGTGGGCTCGGTGCCGGCGAAGGTGGCCCGCTGGTCGTCGAGCGAGGCGGTCACCACGATCCGGGTGATCTCGCCGGGCACGGCCGCGGTGTCCACCGTGATCGCGTCGGCGGTGCCGCCGCCCGCCGGGCGGTGCGTGACGCCGGGGCCCTGCGGGGCGTTGAAGAAGACGAAGTCGGCGTCCGAACGGACCTTCCCGGCCGCGGTCAGCAGTAGCCCGGACACGTCCAGCCGCTTGGGCGCGGTGACCTCGATCACGACCCGGGCCGACCCCAGGGGGGCGTTGCCGCCCTGCACCAGAACAGCCGTCACGTGCTCCTCCTCGAATCGCCGCCGCCTCCACCAGCCTAGCCAAACCGCCCCGCCCGGCGGGGTACGCCGCGAGCGAATCGGACGCCCGTCCGCTTGCCCGGCCGGGGCGGCCTCGGCGAGCATGCGGACATGCCAGCACTACAACGCTCCGAAGCAACTGTCCGTGCCCGCCTGCTGGAGGTCGACGGCTACCGCGTCGACCTCGACCTCACCGGCGGCCCGGACCGGTTCGCCAGCACCACCGAGATCCGGTTCCGGTGCGCCGAACCCGGCGCCGACAGCTTCGTCGACGTCGACCCCGCCGTCCTGCGGCGCGCCGTCCTGAACGGGAAGCCGCTGGACACCGCCGCCCTGGACGGCAACCGGCTCGCGCTGCCCGGCCTGCGCGCGGAGAACGAACTGCTCGTCGAGGCCGAGATGCGCTACTCGCGCACCGGCGAGGGCCTGCACCGCTACACCGACCCGGCCGACGGCGCGGTGTACGTGTACGCCACCTGCGGGCCCGACCTGGCGGCCAAGGTGTTCGCCTGCTTCGACCAGCCCGACCTGAAGGCGCCGATCACGCTGGCCGTCACCGCCCCCGCGGACTGGACCGTGGTCGGCAACGGCGCCAAGGTCCGTGGTGAGGACGGCAGTTGGGAGTTCGCACCGACCAAGCCGATCTCCACCTACCTGTTCACCGTGGTCGGCGGCCCGCTGCACTCGGTGCACGGCGAGCACGACGGCATCCCGCTGGGCCTGCACGCCCGCCGCTCGCTGGCCGCCGAACTCGACCGCGAGGCACCCGAGTTGTTCGAGGTGACGGCCGCCTCGCTGGACCGGCTGCACCAACTCTTCGACGAGCGCTACCCGTTCGGCGACTACCACCAGGCGTTCGTCCCCGAGTTCAACTGGGGCGCGATGGAGAACCCCGGCTGCGTGGTCTTCCGCGACGAGATGCTGTTCCGCTCCCCGGCCACCGACGCCGAACGGGAACGCCGCGCCATGGTGGTCTGCCACGAGATGGCCCACATGTGGTTCGGCGACCTGGTCACCATGCGCTGGTGGGACGACCTGTGGCTGAACGAGTCCTTCGCCGAGATGCTCGGCTACCGGATCGCCGCCGAGGCCACCCGCTTCACCGGCGCCTGGACCGGCTTCTCCGTCCAGCGCAAGGGCTGGGGCTACGACGCCGACCAGCGCGGCTCCACCCACCCCGTGGCGGGCAACGGCACCCGCTCGGTCGCCGAGGCGATGGTCAACTTCGACGGCATCTCCTACGCCAAGGGCGCCTCCGCGCTGCGCCAGCTCGTCGCCTGGCTCGGCGACGACGCCTTCTTCGCCGGACTCAACGCCTACTTCGCCGACCACCTCTACGGCAACGCCGAACTCCCGGACTTCCTCGCCGCGTTGAGCGCCAGCAGCGGCCGCGACGTGCCCGGCTGGGCGGACGCCTGGCTGCGCACCAGCGGCGTCGACACGCTGCGCGCCGAGACCGAGCGCGCCGCCGACGGCACCCTGACCGCGCTGACCGTCGTCAACGAGGGCAGCCGCCCGCACCTGGTCGAGGTCGGCGGCTACCGCACCGAGGACGGCCGGCTCGTCCCGGTCGGCCGCGTCCCCGTCGAACTCGGCCCCGGCCGCCGGGTCGCCGTCCCCGCCCTGGTCGAGGCCGGCGCGACCCTGGTCGTCCCCAACGACGGCGACCTCACCTGGGCCAAGATCCGCCTCGACGAGGGCTCCTGGCGGGCGGTCGGCGAATCGCTGTCCACCCTCGCGGACGACGTCACCCGCGCCGTCCTGTGGGAGCACGCCCGCGACCTCGTCCGGGACGCCGAACTCGACCCCGCCGCGTACCTCGACCTGATGGAACGCCACCTGCCCGCCGAGACCTCCGACAGCATCGTCGAGACCGTCCTCGCCTTCGCCCGCGTCCACGTGGCCGGCCGCTACCTGCCCGCCGACCGCCGCGCCGAGGGCTTGGCCGTCGTCAGCCGCACCGCCCGCGCCCTGCTGGCGGGCGGCGGCAGCGAGGGCATCCGGCTGGCCGCGCTGCGCACCGCCGTCGAGAGCAGCGGCGGAACCGGGCAACTCGCCGAACTGCGCGGCTGGTTGGCGGGCGAAGGGGTGCCGGACGGGCTGACCGTCGGACCGGAACTGCGCTGGGCCGGGCTGGCCCGGCTGGCCGCGCTCGGCGAGATCGACGCGGACCGGATCGCCGCCGAGGAGGCCCGGGAACCGGGCAGCGAAGCCGAGTTCGGCGCGGCGCGTGCCTTGGCCGCCCGGCCCGGCGAAGCGGCCAAGGCC
>NZ_JBHUWH010000039.1:0-29915 GCF_042670125.1 Kitasatospora sp. NPDC057198
GCCGGACGGTCCGGCGGGCGGTCCGGCGGGCCGCTTCCGGCCCTTGACGCGGGCTCGGGCCGGACGGTGGGATGGTGGGCCGTCGCGAACCGGCGCGGACCGTCCGTCCGCCGTTCGCGTGCCCGTTCGTCCGACCCCGCTGGGAGTGCCGTGCCGATCACCCGCCGCCGGGTCCTGTTCGGTGCCCT
Source organism: Kitasatospora sp. NPDC057198 (assembly GCF_042670125.1). NCBI lineage: Bacteria > Bacillati > Actinomycetota > Actinomycetes > Kitasatosporales > Streptomycetaceae > Kitasatospora > Kitasatospora sp. NPDC057198. The sequence continues at coordinate 189 of NZ_JBHUWH010000039.1, forward strand.
GGCCGCCCTGGGCGTCACCGCGCTGGCCAGGTACGGGTCCGCGGAGGCGAATCCGGCGAGCGGGCCCTCGGGGCTGCTGGAGGTCTCCACCGGCTGGACGGACGACCCGGAGCGCAACGGCCTGCAGGCCCTGCTGGCCGCCCTGAAGGGCCGCGCCCCGAACGTCACCTTCGTCGCCGGGGACGGCTCCAACCCGTCCGGCACCGATCTCGCGGCCCGGCTCGCCGACGGCCCGCCCCCGGACAGCTTCCGGTGTTCCGGCGGTGCCGAACTCGCCGAGCTCGCACCCCGCTTGGAGCCGCTGGACGCCCTCGCCGGGGCCCGCGGCTGGACGTCCGCGCTGCCCGCGGCCCTGCTGCCCCGGCTGCGTCCCGGCGGGGCCCTGTACGCCGTCCCGGCCGGGGCCCGGCGCACCAACCTGCTGTGGACCAACCCGCAGTTGCTGGCCGCCGCCGGTGCCGCCCTGCCGCCCGGGGACACCGCTGCGCTGCTGGCCCGGATGCGGCAGGTCGCCGCCACCGGCACCGTCCCGCTCGCCGTCGGCGGCCCCGTCGAGGTGCTGCACCTGGCCGAGACCGTGCTGCTCGCCGCGCACGGCCCGGACGCCTTCGCCGCCCTCTGGCAGCCCGGCGGGCCCTGGCGCTCGCCCGCCGCGGCGGCGGCCCTGCGCACCCTGGACGCCCTGCTGGAGCTCGCCGCCCCGCCCGCCCCGGACGCCGACTGGACCGACGCCGCCCGGCTGCTCGGCACCGGCCGGGCCGGGTTCCTGCTCACCGGGGACTGGGCCGACGGCCGGCTGCGCGGGGAGTTCGGGCTGCGCCCCGGCACCGACTACGGCTGGAGCGCCGCGCCCGGCACCGCGGACCTGTTCCAGTCCCGCACCGACGTCTTCGCCCTGCCCCGCGGGGCCCGCAACCGCTCCGCCGCGCTGGCCTGGCTCGACGTCTGCGCCGGGCTCGACGGCCAGGTCGCGCTGAACGGGGCCCGCGGCACCATCCCCGCCCGCACCGACCTGACCGACTCCACCCGGACGCTGTTCGGCCCGTACGCCCGCTGGTCGCTGGACGAGTGGCGCACCCACCGGCCGGTCGACTCGCTGACCCACGGCGGGCTGCTCACCCCCCGCCGCCGGGCCGCCGCGCTGGCCGCCGCGCGCGAGTTCACCGGGCACCGCGACAGCACCCGGCTGGCCCGCGACCTCGCGGCGGTCTGAGCCGCCGGTCCGCACCGCCGACCCACGCCGCCGACCCACGCCGCGGCCCGGCGTCCGCTCAGCCCGCGACCGGGACGGGCACCGGCACCCGCCGGCGCTCGGCCCGCATCCGGCGCAGCGCGTCCGCGCTGAGCACCACCAGCGCGACCCACACCAGGGCGAAGCCCGCCCAGCGGGCCGGCGCCATCGTCTCGTGGAACACCGCGACGCCGATCAGGAACTGGGAGACCGGTGCCAGGTACTGGAGCAGCCCCAGCGTGGTCAGCGGCACCCGCAGCGCGGCGGCGCCGAAGCACATCAGCGGTACCGCCGTGATCAGCCCGCTCAGCACCAGCAGCGCGCTGTGCCCCCAGCCGCCGGCCAGGAAGCTGCCCTCGCCGCGCAGCCCCAGGTACAGCAGGAAGGCCAGCGCGAACGGGAACAGCACCGCGCTCTCCACCGCGAGGCTCTCCGCCCCGCCCAGGCCCACCTGCTTCTTGATCAGGCCGTAGACCGCGAAGGAGAACGCCAGGGTGAGCGCGATCCACGGCGGGCGGCCGTACGCCACCGTCAGCACCACGACGGCGGAGGCGCCCACGCCGACCGCCGCCCACTGCGCCGGGCGCAGCCGCTCGCGCAGCACCAGCACCCCGAAGGCGATGGTCACCAGCGGGTTGATGAAGTAGCCGAGGCTGGTCTCCACCACGTGGCCGGAGTTCACGCCCCAGATGTAGACGCCCCAGTTGACCGAGACGGTGGCCGCGGCCAGCGCCAGCAGCCCGAGCCGGCGCGGTTGGCGCAGCAGCGGGCGGATCCACTCCCAGCGGCGGCGCACCAGCAGCATCGCGGCGACCGCGACCAGTGACCACACCATCCGGTTGGCCAGGATGTCGGCCGCCCCGGCGGGTTCCAGCAGCGGCCAGAACAGCGGGAAGAGCCCCCACATCCCGTACGCCGCGAAGCCGTTCCAGAGTCCGACCCTGGCCTCCTGCGATCCCTCCGCCATGGCCTGCCCTTCACCCGCGCGCTGTCGTGTCAAGCGAAAGGTAGCGGGTCCCACGCGGAGGTGTCATCTCCGTAAAGCGAGGATGGTGCTGACAGCGGGCCGGGGCCCGGAGGAGGGCGCTCCCCCGGGCCCCGGCCGGAACGCCGCTACGCCTCCACCGTCCAGGTGCTGGAGCCGGCCAGCAGGGCGCCCAGGTCGCCGCGGCCGCGCTGCTGTTCGGCCAGCGCGAGCTGCTCGGTCATCAGGGTGTCGTAGACCGGGCGGGCCACGTCGCGCAGCACGCCGACCGGGGTGTGGTGCAGGGTGTCGGCGTCGGCGAGCCGGGTCAGCGCGAAGGCGGTGGCCGGGCTCGCCGCGTGGGCGTCGTGGACGATCGCGGTGCCCTCGGTGCGGGGGGCGATCCGCAGTTCGCCGTCGCCGTCGCGGACCACGTGCCGCTCGGCGCCGACCAGCACCGGCTGCCCGTGCTCGAGGCGGATCAGCGCCTCGTCGCGGGTGCCGGGCTCCTTGAGGACCTCGAAGGCGCCGTCGTTGAAGATGTTGCAGTTCTGGTAGATCTCCACCAGCGCGGTGCCCTCGTGCCGCGCGGCGGCCCGCAGCACGTTCTGCAGGTGCTGCCGGTCGGAGTCGACGGTGCGGGCCACGAAGGTCGCCTCGGCGCCGATCGCCAGCGAGAGCGGGTTGAACGGGGCGTCCAGCGAGCCCATCGGCGTCGACTTGGTGATCTTGCCGACCTCGCTGGTGGGCGAGTACTGGCCCTTGGTCAGCCCGTAGATCCGGTTGTTGAACAGCAGGATCTTCAGGTTGACGTTGCGGCGCAGCGCGTGGATCAGGTGGTTGCCGCCGATCGACAGCGCGTCGCCGTCGCCGGTGACCACCCACACCGACAGGTCGGGGCGGGAGGCGGCCAGGCCGGTGGCGATCGCCGGGGCGCGGCCGTGGATGGAGTGCATCCCGTAGGTGTTCATGTAGTAGGGGAAGCGCGAGGAGCAGCCGATGCCGGAGACGAAGACGGTGTTCTCGCGCCGGATGCCCAGCTCCGGCATGAAGGACTGGACGGCGGCCAGGATGGCGTAGTCGCCGCAGCCCGGACACCAGCGCACCTCCTGGTCGGTCTTGAAGTCCTTCGCCGTTTGCGGGCCGTCCGCCTTGGGGACCAGGCGCAGGGCCGGGAAGTCGGTCATCGCGTCTCCTGCGCGTCGAGGGTGCCGAGGGCGGCCTGCAGCACGTCGGCGAGTTGGGCGGCCTTGAAGGGCAGGCCGCGGACCTGGTTGTAGGACTGGGCGTCCACGAGGTACTCGGCGCGCAGCAGCAGGGCGAGCTGGCCGAGGTTCATCTCCGGCACGATGACCTTCTCGTAGCGCTCCAGCACCGCACCGAGGTTGGCCGGGAAGGGGTTGAGGTGGCGCAGGTGCGCCTGGGCGAGGTGGCCGCCGTCGGCCCGCACCCGGCGCACCGCGGCGGTGATCGGGCCGTAGGTGGAGCCCCAGCCGAGCACCAGCACGCGGGCCCGCCCGCTCGGGTCGTCCACCTCGACGTCGGGGACGCGGATGTTGTCGACCTTGGCCTGCCGGGTGCGGACCATGAAGTCGTGGTTGGCCGGGTCGTAGGAGATGTTGCCGGTGCCGTCCTGCTTCTCGATGCCGCCGATGCGGTGCTCCAGGCCGGGCGTGCCGGGCACCGCCCAGGGGCGGGCCAGCGTGTGCGGGTCGCGCTGGTAGGGGCGGAAGGAGCCGTCGGGGCCGTTCGGTTCGGTGGCGAACTCGACGCGCAGGTCCGGGAGTTCGTCGACCTGCGGGAGCTTCCAGGGCTCGGAGCCGTTGGCCAGGTAGCCGTCGGAGAGCAGGAAGACCGGGGTGCGGTAGGTGAGCGCGATCCGGGCCGCCTCCAGCGCCAGGTCGAAGCACTCGGCGGGCGTGGCGGGCGCCACGACCGGCACCGGGGCCTCGCCGTTGCGGCCGAACATCGCCTGCAGCAGGTCGGCCTGCTCGGTCTTGGTCGGCAACCCGGTGGAGGGGCCGCCGCGCTGGATGTCGACCACCAGCAGCGGCAGCTCCAGCGACACCGCCAACCCGATGGTCTCCGACTTCAGCGCCACGCCCGGCCCGGAGGTGGTCGTCACGCCCAGCGCGCCGCCGAACGCCGCGCCCAGGGCGGCGCCGATGCCGGCGATCTCGTCCTCGGCCTGGAAGGTCCGCACGCCGAAGTTCTTGTGCTTCGACAGCTCGTGCAGGATGTCCGAGGCCGGGGTGATCGGGTACGAGCCGAGGAACACCGGCAGCCCGGAGCGCTCCCCGGCCGCGACCAGGCCGTAGGAGAGCGCCAGGTTGCCGGAGATGTTGCGGTAGGTGCCGGGGGCGAGCTTGGCGGGCGGCACCTCGTAGGAGACCGCGAAGTCCTCGGTGGTCTCGCCGAAGTTCCAACCGGCCCGGAACGCCGCCACGTTGGCCTCGGCGATCTCCGGCCGCTTGGCGAACTTCTGCCGCAGGAACAGCTCGGTGCCGTGGGTGGGCCGGTGGTACATCCACGACAGCAGGCCGAGCGCGAACATGTTCTTCGCCCGCTCGGCGTCCTTGCGGGCCAGCCCGCTGTCCTTGAGCGCCTCCAGGGTCAGCGCGGTCAGCGGCACCGGGTGCAGCCGGAACGCCTCCAGCGAGCCGTCCTCCAGCGGGGAGGCCGGGTAGCCGACCTTCGCCAGCGCCCGCTTGGTGAACTCGTCGGTGTTGACGATGATCTCCGCACCGGCCGGCAGGTCCGCCAGGTTGGCCTTCAGCGCGGCCGGGTTCATCGCCACCAGCACGTCGGGCGCGTCGCCCGGGGTGAGGATGTCGTGGTCCGCGAAGTGCAGTTGGAAGCTGGAGACGCCCGGCAGGGTGCCTGCGGGGGCCCGGATCTCGGCCGGGAAGTTCGGCAGCGTGGACAGGTCGTTGCCGAACGCCGCCGTCTCCGAGGTGAACCGGTCACCCGTGAGCTGCATGCCGTCGCCCGAGTCTCCCGCGAAGCGGATGACCACCCGGTCCAGCCGCCGGATCGGCTTGGCCGTCCGCCCGGGCGCCGGACGGGCCGACGCGGCCGGGCCGGCGCCGTCCGGACCGTCCACTGCTTCTGACTGATCGACCTGACTGGTCACTGCCGCAGACCTCCTCGTCGGGGAGCCAGCCGCGGGCGTGAGCCGTGTGCCCCGTCCGCCTGGCGCACCAAGGGAATCCTAAGCGGGTGGAGGAGCGCTGGAGGGGAACTCGCGCAGACCGGCCGCGGCGGATCCCCCGGCCGTCAGGACTCCAGGTAGGCGAGCACCGCGAGCACCCGGCGGTGGTCCTCCTGGCTCTGGCCCAGGCCGAGTTTCTGGAAGATGTTCGACACGTGCTTCTCCACCGCGCCGTCCGACACCACCAGCTGCTTGGCGATCGCCGCGTTGGTCCGGCCCTCCGCCATCAGCCCCAGCACCTCGCGCTCACGGGGCGTCAGCCCGGCCAGCGTGTCGACCTGGCGGCTGCGGCTGAGCAGTTGCTGCACCACCTCCGGGTCGAGCGCGGTGCCGCCCCCGGCGACCCGGGAGACCGCGTCGACGAACTCGCGGACCTCGGCCACCCGGTCCTTGAGCAGGTAGCCCACGCCGCGGGTGGAGCCGGCCAGCAGTTCGCTCGCGTACTGCTCCTCGACGTGCTGGGAGAGCACCAGGACGCCCAGCTGCGGGTAGCGCCCGCGCAGTTCCACGCAGGCCCGCACCCCCTCGTCGGTGTGCGTCGGCGGCATCCGCACGTCCGCCACCACGACGTCGGGCAGGGTGCCCGCGCCGTGCAGTTCGTCGATCGTCCGCACCAGGGCGGCGCCGTCCCCGACTCCCGCCACGACCTCCATCCCACGGTCCGTCAGCAGTCGTGTCAGCCCCTCCCGGAGCAGCACGGAATCCTCGGCGATCACCACGCGCAACATGGCACAGACCCTAGCGCGCACGCGGCGGTGACTCGGCCGGTACCGCTACATGGTGCGGATCGCCACGGTGTCGCAGAGCTCCTGCAGGGCGGCCTTCGCCGGGCAGTCGGGCAGCGGGTCGAGCAGCGCCCGCGCCTCCTCGGCGTAGCGCAGCGTGTCGCGGCGGGCCCGCTCCAGCGCCGGGTGGCGGCGCAGCAGGCGCAGCGCCTCGGCGTGCGCGGCGTCGTCGGCGGCCAGGTCGGTGTCGAGCAGTTCGCGCAGCCGGGCGTCCTCGGGGTCGGACGGGTCTGCGGGCAGCTGGCGCAGCACCAGCACCGGCAGGGTGGGGACGCCCTCGCGCAGGTCGGTGCCGGGGGTCTTGCCGGACTCGTGGCCGTCGCTGGCGATGTCCAGGACGTCGTCGGCGAGCTGGAAGGCGGTGCCGATCCGCTCGCCGTACTGGGTGAGCAGGTCGACGATCCACGGTTCGGCGCCGGCCATCAGTGAGCCGAAGCGGCAGGAGACGGCGATCAGCGAGCCGGTCTTGCCGGCGATGACGTCCAGGTAGTGGCGCAGCGGGTCGTCCTCGGGGCGCGGCCCGGCGGTCTCCAGGATCTGGCCGGTGACCAGGCGCTCGAAGGCGTCGGACTGGATCCGGACGGCCTCGGGGCCGAGGTCGGAGAGCACCTGGGAGGCGCGGGAGAACAGGAAGTCGCCGGTGAGGATGGCCACCGAGTTGTCCCAGCGGCTGTTGGCGCTGGGGGCGCCGCGGCGCACCGGCGCCTCGTCCATCACGTCGTCGTGGTACAGCGTCGCGAGGTGGGTCAGTTCGACCACCACGGCGGAGGGCACCACGCCGGGCGCCGCGGGGTCGCCGAACTGGGCGGCGAGCATCACCAGCAGCGGCCGGAACCGCTTGCCCCCGGCCTCGATCAGGTGGCTGGCGGTCACCGTGATGAAGGGCACGTCGCTCTTGACGGCCTCGATCAGGGCGGCCTCCACGGCCTCCATCCCGGCCTGGACGTCACGGGTCAGATCGCGGTCCTGCACGCTCAGCCCGAAGGGCCCCACGACGGTCACGCTGACCACTCCTGTCCCTGGTCGATCCAGCGGGCCGGTCCCTCAGCCTCGCCGATGCACATACAAGGCAGCGTATCCGGTCCGGAGTGGATCACTGCACGGGCATGGGCCCGACTTCCCTGGTGGCGGGAGGTGGCGGGGGGAGCGCTGGTCAGCGGGGGACGATCCGGGTCAGGTCGACCTCGACGGGGTAGGGCAGCGAGGTGCTCAGGGTGCCGTGGTGGACGGCCGTGCCGGGCGCCGGGGCGTACACGCCGGTCTCCGCGTCCAGGTGGAACTCGTAGACCACCGGGAGGCCGTCCTCGCCGCGCTCGACCCGCCAGAAGAACGGGATGCCCGCCTCGGCGTACATGCCGGGCTTGCGGAACCGGTCGTCGCTGCGCGAGCCGTGCGAGACCACCTCGACGGCGAGCGCCACGGCGGCGACCGGGACGCACTCCATGGTGAAGAAGTCGAGGCCGGTGCGGTCGAAGACGATCGCGTCGGGCTTGGGCACGGTGTAGGGATCGACCAGCACGCAGCGTTCGGCGTTGACCTCGTACGGGTCCTGGCGTGCCAGCTCAAGCGCGAAGTACAGCTTGTCGCGCACGGTGTCGTGCCACTGGTTGGTCATGCCACGGACCACGATCGCCCCGTCCACCAACTCGAACTCGAAGGGCAGATCGAGGTCCTTGACCTGGTCGTAGGTCCAGCCCCCCGACGGCGGGGACGTCCAGTCGATCGGTTCGGCAGTCATGGTCACCTCCTGCACCCAGTGTAGGAGCCGGGCCTACGGCTGGCGACGAGTGGCGAAACGGTTCACCGGCGCGCGGTTCACCCGCCGAACAGCAGTCCGGCCCCCGCCCGGTGCGGGCGGGGGCCGGAGCCGGTCGGAGCCGGTTCAGCGGGTGAAGATGGCGGCCTTGGAGGCCAGGTCGAGGAAGTACTGCGGGAGCAGTCCCAGACCGAGGGTGACCAGCACGCCGACGCCGATGGCGGTGGCGGTGAGCGGGCTGGGCACGGCCACCGCCGGGCCGGAGGGCTGCGGGTCGGAGAAGAACATCAGCACGATGACCCGGATGTAGAAGAACGCGGCGACCGCGGAGGACAGCACACCGACGATGACCAGCGGGGTGGCCCCGCCCTCGGCCGCGGCCTGGAAGACCGCGAACTTGCCGGTGAACCCGGAGGTCAGCGGGATGCCCGCGAAGGCCAGCAGGAACAGCGCGAACACCGCCGCCAGCAGCGGCGAACGGCGGCCCAGCCCGGCCCAGTTGGACAGGTGGGTGGCCTCGCCCTTGGAGTCCCGCACCAGGGTGACCACGGCGAACGCGCCGAGCGTCACGAAGGAGTAGGCCAGCAGGTAGAAGAGGACGGCCGCGACGCCGCGCCGGTCGGTGGCGATCAGGCCGGTCAGGATGAAGCCGGCGTGCGCGACCGAGGAGTAGGCGAGCAGCCGCTTCACGTCCTGCTGGGTGATCGCCAGCACCGCGCCGACCGCCATGGTGAGGATCGCCACGCCCCACATGACGGGCCGCCAGTCCCAGCGGATCCCGGGGAAGGCCACGTAGAACAGCCGCAGCAGGGCGCCGAACGCGGCGGTCTTGGTGGCGGCGGCCATGAACCCGGTGACCGGCGTCGGGGCGCCCTGGTAGACGTCCGGCGTCCAGGAGTGGAACGGCACCGCGCCGACCTTGAACAGCAGGCCGACGGCCAGCATGGCCAGGCCGATCAGCAGCAGCGCGTCGTTCTGGGTGGTGACGGCCAGCGCCGGGGTGACCTGGGAGACCCCGGAGACCACGTCGGCGATCTCGCCGAGCTGCAGCGAGCCCGCGTAGCCGTACACCAGGGCGGTGCCGAACAGGAAGAACGCCGAGGCGAACGCGCCCAGCAGGAAGTACTTGACGGCCGCCTCCTGGGAGATCAGCCGGCGGCGCCGGGCGAGCGCGCACATCAGGTACAGCGGGAGGGAGAGCACCTCCAGCGCCACGAACATGGTCAGCAGGTCGTTCGCGGCCGGGAAGAGCAGCATGCCGCCGACCGCGAACAGGGTCAGCGGGTAGATCTCGGTGGTGCGCAGGCCCTCGCGGACCGCGTCGCGCTCCTGCTCGCCGCCGGGGACGGCCGCGGCCTGGGCGGCGAACGCGTCCACCCGGTGGCCGTTGATCCGCGGCTCCAGCCGGCCCTCCGCGTAGGTGAGCACCGCGAGCACCGCGGTCAGCAGGATCACGCCCTGGAGGAACAGCGCCGGACCGTCGATGGCGACCGCGCCCATCGCCAGCAGGCCGGACTTGGTGGTGGCGTGGCCCTGGGCGGCCAGCACCACCACGGCCGCGAAGGCGCCGCCCAGGCCCAGCAGCGACACCCCCAACTGGGCGGAGGCGCGGGCCCGGCGGGGCAGGAACGCCTCCACCAGCACGCCGGCCAGGGCGGCGCCGAACACCACCAGCATCGGCGCGAGCTGCCCGTACTCGATGTGCGGGGCGGGGATGCTCGGGCCGCTGCCGTTGGCGGCGGCCAGCGCGTGGACGGGCATCACTTCTGCTCACCTCCGTTGGTGGCGGCGACCGGGTGGGCCGGTGCGGGGTCGGTGCGGTGCACCTGGCCGAGGGTGTCGTTCACGGCCGGGTTCACCAGGTCGGTGAGCGGCTTCGGGTAGACGCCCAGCAGCAGGGTCAGGGCCACCAGCGGGGCGACGACGGCCAGTTCGCGGGCCTTCAGGTCCTTGACGCCCTCGACGCCGGCCTTGACCGGGCCGGTCATGGTGCGCTGGTACAGCAGCAGGGCGTACAGCGCGGCCAGCACGATGCCGAAGGTGGCGACGATCCCGATGGCCGGGTAGCGGCTGAAGGTGCCGACCAGGACCAGGAACTCGCTGACGAACGGGGCCATGCCGGGCAGCGACAGCGTCGCCAGGCCGCCGATCAGGAAGGTGCCGGCCAGCACCGGGGCGACCTTCTGCACGCCGCCGTAGTCGGCGATCAGGCGGGAGCCGCGGCGGGAGATCAGGAACCCGGCGACCAGCATCCACGCGGCGGTGGAGATGCCGTGGTTGACCATGTAGAGCGTGGCGCCGGACTGGCCCTGGCTGGTCATCGCGAAGACGCCCAGGATGATGAACCCGAAGTGCGAGATGGACGCGTAGGCGACCAGGCGCTTGATGTCCTTCTGGCCGATCGCGACCAGCGCGCCGTAGACGATGCCGATCAGCGCCAGCACCATGATCACCGGGGCGAAGGTCTTCGAGGCGTCCGGGAACAGGCCCAGGCAGAACCGCAGCATCGCGAAGGTGCCGACCTTGTCGACCACCGCGGTGATCAGCACGGCCGTCCCGGCGGTGGACTCGCCCATCGCGTTCGGCAGCCAGGTGTGCAGCGGCCACATCGGGGCCTTCACCGCGAAGGCGAAGAAGAAGCCGAGGAACAGCGCCCGCTGCGCGTTCGGGTCGATCACCAGCTTGCCGGAGGAGATCGCGTCGGTCAGCGCGGTCAGGCTGAACGTCGCCTGGCCCTGGTCGCCCGCCACCACGTACAGGCCGATCACGGCAGCCAGCATGACCAGGCCGCCGAGCAGGTTGTACAGCAGGAACTTGACGGCCGCGTAGGAGCGCTGGCGGTCCGCGTCGGGGCCGCCGGCCCGGTCGCCGAAGCCGCCGATCAGGAAGTACATCGGGATCAGCATGGCTTCGAAGAACACGTAGAACACGAAGACGTCGGTGGCCAGGAAGGACACCAGCACCATCGCCTCGACGGCCAGGATCAGCGCGAAGAACGCCTGGGTGCGCCGCTTGGACTCGAACGAGCCCTCCGGGGCCGCCGGGTCCGCGTCGTGCCAGCCGGCCAGCATCACCAGCGGCACCAGCACGGCGGTCAGCAGCACCAGGGCGGTGCCGATGCCGTCCGCGCCCAGCGAGAAGCTGATCCCGAACGAGCGGATCCAGGAGTGGGACTCGGTCAACTGGTAGCGGGCGCCGCCGGGTTCGAAGGTGGCGGCGATCGCGGCGGCCAGGCCGAGGGTGAGGACGGAGACCGCCAGCGCGACGGTCTTGGTGGTGCGCCGCCGGGCTTCGCTGGTCCCGGCCGGGAGGGCGGCGGTGAGCACCGCTCCGGCGGCCGGGACGGCACAGGTGGCGGAGAGGAGGTAGCTCATCAGACCGACCTCATCAGGAGAGTGGAGGCGACCAGCACCAGCGTGCCGCCGAACATGGAGAGCGCGTACGTGCGGACGTAGCCGGTCTGGATCCGGCGCAGCCGGGCGGAGATCCCGCCGATCGCCGCGGCCAGGCCGTTGACGAAGCCGTCCAGGCCCCGGCTGTCGAACCAGACCAGGGTGGCGGCCAGCGCCGAGCCGGGGCGGACCAGGACGGCGTGGTTGAAGTCGTCCTGGAGCAGGTCGCGGCGGGCCGCCCGGGTGAGCAGCGAGCCGACCGGCGGCTTGACCGGGACGGGGCTGCGGCCGTACATCTGCCAGGCCAGGCCGGCGCCGAGCAGCATGCAGACGGTGGCGATGACGCTGACCGCGAGTGGGGCCAGCGGCGAGTCGCCCTCGGCGTGGCCGGTGACCGGCTCCAGCCAGTGCAGGAAGGAGCTGTTCAGGACGAACAGGCCGCCGGCGAAGACCGAGCCGAAGGAGAGCACGATCATGGGGATCGTCATCGTCTTCGGGGACTCGTGCGGGTGCGGCAGTTCGCCGGTCTCGGCGTCCGGCTGCCAGCGCTTCTCGCCGAAGAAGGTGAGCAGCACCACCCGGGTCATGTAGAAGGCGGTGATCGCGGCGCCGAGCAGGGTGCACAGGCCGAGGATCCAGCCCTCGGTGCCGCCCTTGGCGAACGCCGCGTCGATGATCTTGTCCTTGGTCCAGAAGCCGGACAGCAGCGGGAAGCCGATCAGCGCCAGGTACCCGGCGACGAACGTCCAGAAGGTGACCGGCATGTACTTGCGCAGGCCGCCGTAGTGCCGCATGTTCACCTCGTCGTTCATGCCGTGCATGACCGATCCGGCGCCGAGGAACAGCCCGGCCTTGAAGAAGCCGTGGGTGACCAGGTGCATGATCGCGAACACGTAGCCGATCGGGCCCAGGCCGGCGGCCAGGATCATGTAGCCGATCTGCGACATGGTCGAGCCCGCCAGGGCCTTCTTGATGTCGTCCTTGGCGCAACCGACGACCGCACCGAACAGCAGCGTCACCGCGCCGACCACCACCACGGCGGTCTGCGCGTCCGGCGCCAGGTTGAAGACCGCGCCGGAGCGGACGATCAGGTAGACGCCCGCGGTGACCATGGTGGCCGCGTGGATCAGCGCGGAGACCGGGGTCGGGCCCTCCATCGCGTCACCGAGCCAGGACTGCAGCGGCACCTGCGCGGACTTGCCGCAGGCGGCGAGCAGCAGCATCAGGGCGATCGCGGTGAGCTTGCCCTCGCTCGCACCGCCCGCGCCGGCGAACACCGGCTGGAAGGCGAAGGAGCCGAACTCGACGAACATCAGCATGATCGCGATGGACAGGCCCATGTCGCCGACCCGGTTGACGATGAACGCCTTCTTGGCGGCCGTCGCGGCGCTCGGCTTGTGCTGCCAGAAGCCGATCAGCAGGTAGGACGCGAGGCCCACGCCCTCCCAACCGACGTACAGCAGCAGGTAGTTGTCGGCGAGAACCAGCACCAGCATGGCGGCCAGGAACAGGTTCAGGTAGGCGAAGAAGCGGCGGCGGCGCTCGTCGTGCGCCATGTAGCCGACCGAGTACAGGTGGATCAGCGTGCCGACGCCGGTGATCAGCAGCACGAAGGTGATCGAGAGCTGGTCGAGCTGGAAGGAGACGTCGGCCTGGAAGCCGTCGACCGGGATCCAGCTGAACAGCCGCTCGGTGACGGCGCGCTGCTCGGCGTCCCGGCCGAGCATGTCCGCGAACAGGGCCAGGCCGAAGGCGAAGGACAGCGCCGCCAGGGCGGTCGCGATCCAGTGCCCGAACCGGTCCAGGGCGCGGCCGCCGAGCAGCAGCAGGGCAGCGCCGGCCAGCGGCGCCGCGACCAGCAGCGGGATGAGAGAGTTCACTGAAGGGCCCTCCGCTACAGCTTCATCAGGTTGCTGTCGTCGACCGAAGCGGAGTGCCTGGTCCGGAAGATGGAGACGATGATGGCGAGGCCGACCACGACCTCGGCCGCCGCGACCACCATGGTGAAGAACGCGAGGACCTGGCCGTCCAGGTTGCCGTGCATCCGGGAGAAGGTGACCAGCGCCAGGTTCGAGGCGTTCAGCATCAGCTCCACGCACATGAACAGCACGATCGCGTTGCGCCGCAGCAGCACCCCGGAGGCGCCGATGGTGAACAGCAGCGCGGCGAGGTACAGGTAGTTGGCCGGGTTCACTCCGCCCCCTCCTCGTCCTTGTCCTTGGTCGGCACGGTCTCCAGCGCCGCGGTCTCCAGCTCCCGGCGCGGCCCGGTGACCTGCGGGCGGGCGGAGGACGGGCGGCCCAGCCAGTCGGCCGTGGTCTCCTCCAGCTCGGCCATCCGCTTGAGCATCTCCTGGCTGACGTCGCGGACCTGGCCGCGCTCGCGCAGGGTGCCCATCACCGAGTCCTCCGCGGTGGTGCCGTCCGGCAGCAGCGCCGGGACGTCCACCGCGTTGTGCCGGGCGTACACGCCGGGGGCGGGCAGCGGCGGCACCTGGATGTTGTCCTTGACCCGCCGGGCGGCCAGCTGGCGCTGGGTCAGCGGGGCGCGGACCTTCTCGCGGTGGGTCAGCACCATCGCGCCGACCGCCGCGGTGATCAGCAGCGCGCTGGTCACCTCGAACGCCCACACGTACTTGGTGAACAGCAGCCGGGCCAGGCCCTGCACGTTGCCCTCGGCGTTCGCCCCGGCCAGGCCGGTGAAGTTCCGCAGGTGCGCGTTGGCCAGGCCGGCGATCAGCAGCACGCCGAAGCCGAGCCCGCAGAGCACCGCGGCGACCCGCTGGCCCTTCAGGTGCTCCTTCAGCGAGTCGGCCGCCGAGACGCCGACCAGCATCACCACGAACAGGAACAGCATCATGATCGCGCCGGTGTAGACCACGATCTGCACCACGCCCAGGAACACCGCGCCCTGCGCCAGGTAGCAGACCGCCAGCGCCAGCATGGTCGCCGCCAGGCAGAGCGCCGAGTGCACGGCCTTCTTCATGAGCAGCATGCCGAGCGCGCCGCCGACCGCGATCACGGCCAGCACCCAGAACTGCACGGCCTCGCCGGTGGAGGTCATGACTGCTCCTCCTTCTCGCGGTCGTGCCGCTCCTGCTGGACGGTGCCGGGCGCCGCGCCGGTGATCTCGCCCCGGTAGTACGCGCCCTCGTCGGCGCCCGGGAAGATCGAGTGCGGGGAGTCGACCATGCCCTCGGTCAGCCCGACCAGCAGCTGCTCCTTGGTGAAGATCAGGTCCTGCCGGGAGGAGTCCGCGAGCTCGTACTCGTTGGTCATGGTCAGCGCCCGGGTCGGGCACGCCTCGACGCACAGCCCGCACAGGATGCAGCGGGCGTAGTTGATCTGGTAGACCGCGCCGTAGCGCTCGCCGGGCGAGTAGCGCTCCTCGTCCCGGTTGTCCGCGCCCTCGACGTAGATCGCGTCGGCCGGACAGGCCCAGGCGCACAGCTCGCAGCCGACGCACTTCTCCAGGCCGTCCGGGTGCCGGTTCAGCTGGTGGCGGCCGTGGAAGCGCGGAGCGGTGGGCTTCTTGTACTCCGGGTACTGCTCGGTGAGCCGCTTCTTGAACATGGCCTTGAAGGTCACGCCGAAGCCGGCGGCCGGCCCGAGGATCGACTTCTCTGACGATTCGTCTGGCATCCCGGATCAGCTCCCTTCGGAATGGTCGGCCCCGTTGAGGGCGTCCTGGAGTTGCGGGGTCCGGCGGCGGCGGCGCGGCACCGGCGGCAGTTCCTGGCCGGGCAGCGGCGGTACGGGGTAGCCGCCCGCCATCGGGTCGAACGCGGGCTCCGGCTCCGGAGCGGGCGCGGGCTTCTTCCGCAGCAGGTCGACCACCAGCGCGACCAGCAGCACCGCCGCCAGCGGCGCGCCCACGTACAGCACGACCTTGGCGAAGTCGTAGCCCTCGTTGCGCAGCGCCCGCACGGTGGCGACCATCACCAGCCACACCAGCGAGACCGGGATCAGGACCTTCCAGCCGAGCTTCATGAACTGGTCGTAGCGCAGCCGGGGCAGGGTGCCGCGCAGCCAGATGAAGAAGAACAGCAGCAGCTGGATCTTCAGCACGATCCACAGCATCGGCCACCAGCCGTGGTTGGCGCCCTCCCAGAAGGTGGAGACCGGCCACGGGGCGCGCCAGCCGCCCAGGAACAGCGTGGCGGCGACCGCCGAGACGGTGACCATGTTGACGTACTCGGCCAGCATGAACATCGCGAACTTCAGCGAGGAGTACTCGGTGTTGAAGCCGCCGACCAGCTCGCCCTCGGCCTCCGGGAGGTCGAACGGGGCCCGGTTGGTCTCGCCGACCATCGCGATGATGTAGACGATGAACGACACCGGCAGCAGCACCGCGAACCAGGTCGGCTGCTGCGAGGAGACGATCTCCGAGGTCGACATCGAGCCCGAGTAGATGAACACCGCCGCGAACGACAGGCCCATCGCGATCTCGTAGCTGATCATCTGCGCGGAGGAGCGGATGCCGCCCAGCAGCGGGTACGTCGAACCGGACGACCAGCCGGCCAGCACGATGCCGTAGATGCCCACCGAGGCGGTGGCCAGGATGTACAGCAGCGCGATCGGCAGGTCGGTCAGCTGGAGCGGCGTCCGGGTGCCGAAGATCGACACCTGGTTGTCGGCCGGGCCGAACGGGATCACCGCGAACGACATGAACGCGGGGATCGCCGCGACGATCGGCGCCAGGACGTAGACCGCCTTGTCGGCGCCCTTCACCACCAGGTCTTCCTTCAGCGCCAGCTTCACGCCGTCGGCCAGCGACTGCAGCAGGCCCCACGGGCCGTGCCGGTTCGGGCCGATCCGCAGCTGCATCCAGGCGACGACCTTGCGCTCCCAGACGATGGCGATCAGCACCGTCAGGACCAGGAACGCGAAGCAGAACACCGCCTTCAGCAGCACCAGCCACCACGGGTCGCGGCCGAAGAAGCCGAGCGTGTCGGCGGCTGCCAGTGACGAGGAGAGGCTCATGATTCCTCCGCCGGGGCGATGGTGACCAGGTGGCCGACCGTGGTGCCGAGCGTGCGGTGCGCGCCGCCGCCCGGCGTCGAGTTGAGCGGCAGCCAGACCGTGCGGTCCGGCATCGCGTCGGTGACCTCCAGCGGGAGGGTCAGCGATCCGGCCGGGCCGGTGACCCGCAGCGCGCCGCCCGCGGCGCCCGCGCCGATCTCGGCGGCGGTGGCGGCGGACAGCCGGGCCACCGCGGCGTGCCGGGTGCCGGCCAGGTGCTCGTCACCCTCCTGGAGGGTGCCGTTGTCCAGCAGCATCCGGTGCCCGGCCAGCACGGCCTGCCCGGTGGCCGGGCGGGGCAGCGCGGCGGGGTGGGCGGCGGGCGCGGCCGGACGGTCGCCCGCCCACGGGGCGAAACGGTCCAGCTCCAGCCGGGCCGCCCGGACGTCGGGCAGGCCGATCGGCCGGCCCAGCGCGTCCGCCAGCATGTTCAGCACCCGGACGTCGGAGTGCAGGTGGCGCTGCATCAACTGGTCGGGCTTGAGCGCCGGTTCGAACATCCGGACGCGGCCCTCCCAGTCCAGGAAGGTGCCGGCCTTCTCGGCGACCGCCGCGACCGGCAGCACCACGTCGGCGCGGGCGGTGACCGCGGACGGCCGCAGCTCCAGCGAGAGCACGAAGTCGACCCGGGCCAGCGCCTCGTCGGCGAGCGCCGGGTCCGGCAGGTCGTCCAGGCCGACGCCGCCGACCACCAGCGCGTCCAGGTCGCCCGCCGCGGCGGCCGCCAGGATCTGGCCGGTGTCGCGGCCGGGCCGGACGGGCAGGTCGGCGACGCCCCAGTGCGCGGCGGCCTCGGCACGGGCCGCGGGCACCGCGACGGACCGGCCGCCGGGCAGCAGCCCCGGCAGCGCGCCCGCCTCGACGGCGCCGCGCTCACCGGCCCGGCGCGGCACCCAGGCGAGCTTCGCCCCGGTGGCGTGCGCCAGGCGCAGCGCGGCGCTCAGGCCGCCGGCGGTCTGCGCGAGCCGCTCGCCGAGCAGCACCACGGCGCCCGGCGAGCGCAGCGCGTCCGCGCAGCGCCCGGCGTCGTCGGCGAGCACCTCCTCGCCGGCCAGCGCGCCCAGCCACTCGACCTCGGTGCCGGGGGCGGCGGGCAGCAGCGCGCCGCGCAGCTTGGCCAGGCCGCGGCTGGCGTGCGAGGCGATCGAGAACACCCGCAGCCCGCTCGCCCGGTTGGCCTTGCGCAGCCGCAGGAAGACGATCGGCGCCTCCTCCTCGGCCTCCAGGCCGACCAGCAGCACCGCCGGGGCGGCCTCCAGGTCCCGGTAGGAGACGGAAGGACCGCCCAGGTCCACGCCCGTCCCGGCGACGGCCGCGGCCAGGAAGTCGGCCTCCTCGCCGCTGTGCGGCCGGGAGCGGAAGTCGACGTCGTTGGTGCCGAGCGCGAGCCGGGCGAACTTGCCGTAGCCGTACGCGTCCTCGACGGTGACCCGGCCGCCCGCGAGCACCGCGGCGCGCGCCCCGCGCAGCCCCTCGGCGGCCCGGGCCAGCGCCTCCGGCCAGGACGCGGCGACGAGTGCGCCGTCCTCGCCGCGGACCATCGGGGCGGTGAACCGGTCGCGCTGCTGGGCGTAGCGGAACGCGAACCGGCCCTTGTCGCAGTTCCACTCCTCGTTGACCTCCGGCTCGTTGCCGGCCAGGCGCCGCAGCACCTTGCCGCGCCGGTGGTCGGTGCGCTGCCCGCAGCCGGCCGAGCAGTGCTCGCACACGGACGGGGAGGAGACCAGGTCGAACGGGCGGGAGCGGAACCGGTAGGCGGCGGAGGTGAGCGCGCCGACCGGGCAGATCTGGATGGTGTTGCCGGAGAAGTACGAGTCCAGCGGCTGGTCGACGCCGGTGCCGATCTGCTGGAGCGCGCCGCGCTCGACCAGGTCGATGAACGGGTCGCCGGCGATCTGCTGCGAGAAGCGGGTGCAGCGGGCGCACAGCACGCAGCGCTCGCGGTCCAGCAGCACCTGGGTGGAGAGCGGGACCGGCTTCTCGTACGTCCGCTTGACGCCCTCGAACCGGGTGTCGGTGTCGCCGGTGGACATCGCCTGGTTCTGCAGCGGGCACTCGCCGCCCTTGTCGCAGACCGGGCAGTCCAGCGGGTGGTTGATCAGCAGCAGTTCCATCACGCCGCGCTGCGCCTTCTCGGCGACCGGCGAGGAGAGCTGGGTGCGCACCACCATGCCTTCGGCGACCGGGATGGTGCAGGAGGCGACCGGCTTGCGCTGCCCCTCGACCTCCACGATGCACTGGCGGCACGCCCCGGCGGGGTCGAGCAGCGGGTGGTCGCAGAAGCGCGGGATCTGGGTGCCGATCTGCTCGGCGGCGCGGATCACCAGCGTGCCCTTGGGGACGCTGACCTCGACGCCGTCGATGGTGAGCGTGACCAGCTCGGTCTGGGTGGAAGGCTCCGTGACCGTCACGCGTGCACCTCCCTCTCGGTGGCGGACTCGTGGACGGGGGCCCGGTCGGCCCAGACGGTGGAGGCCGCCGGGTCGAACGGGCAGCGGTGTTCGTTGAGGTGCTGCTCGTACTCGGCGCGGAAGTGCTGGAGCGAGGAGACGATCGGGCTGGCCGCGCCGTCGCCGAGCGCGCAGAACGACTTGCCGTTGATGTTGTCGGCGATGTCGAGGAGCTTCTCCAGGTCGCCGGGGACGCCCTGGCCGGCCTCGATCCGCTTGAGCAGCTGGACCAGCCAGTAGGTGCCCTCGCGGCACGGGGTGCACTTGCCGCAGGACTCGTGGGCGTAGAACTCGGTCCACCGGGTGACGGCCCGCACCACGCAGGTGGTCTCGTCGAAGACCTGGAGCGCCTTGGTGCCGAGCATCGACCCGGCGGCGCCGACGCCCTCGTAGTCCAGCGGGACGTCGAGGTGCTCGTCGGTGAACATCGGGGTGGAGGAGCCGCCCGGCGTCCAGAACTTGAGCCGGTGCCCGGCCCGGACGCCGCCGGTGATCTCCAGCAGCTGGCGCAGCGTGATGCCGAGCGGCGCCTCGTACTGGCCGGGGTTGGTGACGTGCCCGGAGAGCGAGTACAGCGTGAAGCCGGGCGACTTCTCGGTGCCCAGCGACTTGAACCAGTCCTTGCCGCGGGCCAGGATCGGCGGCACCGAGGCGATCGACTCGACGTTGTTCACCACCGTCGGGCAGGCGTACAGGCCGGCGATCGCCGGGAACGGCGGGCGCAGCCGGGGCTGGCCGCGGCGGCCCTCCAGCGAGTCGAGCAGCGCGGTCTCCTCGCCGCAGATGTACGCGCCGGCGCCGGCGTGCACGGTGATGTCCAGGTTGACGCCGGAGCCCTGGATGTCCCGGCCGAGGTACCCGGCCTCGTACGCCTCGGCGACGGCCGCCTGGAGGCGGCGCAGCACCGGGACGACCTCGCCGCGCAGGTAGACGAAGGCGTGCTCGCAGCGGATCGCGTACGAGGCGATGACCATGCCCTCGATCAGCGAGTGCGGGTTGGCGAACAGCAGCGGGATGTCCTTGCAGGTGCCCGGCTCGGACTCGTCGGCGTTGACCACCAGGTAGTGCGGCTTGCCGTCGTTCTGCGGGATGAACTGCCACTTCATGCCGGTGGGGAAGCCGGCGCCGCCGCGCCCGCGCAGGCCCGCGTCCTTGACCAGGGCGATCACGTCGTCCGGGGCCATCGCGAGGGCGGCGCGCAGGCCGTCGTAGCCGCCGTGCCGGCGGTAGGTCTCCAGCGTCCAGGGGCGGTGGTCGTCCCAGGAGGCGGACAGGACCGGGGAGAGGAGCTTCTCGGCCGGTTCGGCGGAGGTCATCACGCTTCCGTCCCTTCGTGCCGCGGGGAGACCACCTTGGCGCCCGGGGTGCCGGGCAGCGCCTCGCCCTTGGCCAGCCGCAGGCCGGCCAGCGAGGGCGCGCCGCCCGCGCCGGACTCGTCGTTGGCGCCGGGGCGCCCGTCGGCGAAGCCGGCCAGGATCCGGGAGGTCTCCTTGAACGAGCAGAGCTTGGCGCCGCGGGTGGGGCTGACCTCCTGCCCGGCGCGCAGCTGGTCGACCAGCTGCTTGGCGCTCTCGGGGGTCTGGTTGTCGAAGAACTCCCAGTTGACCATCACCACGGGGGCGTAGTCGCAGGCCGCGTTGCACTCGATCCGCTCGATCGAGACCGAACCGTCCTCGGTGGTGCGGTTGTTGGCGATGCCGAGGTGCTCGGAGAGCTCGTCGAAGATCTGGTCGCCGCCGAGCACCGCGCACAGCGTGTTGGTGCACACGCCGACGTGGTACTCGCCGGCCGGGCGCCGCCGGTACATCGTGTAGAAGGTCGCGACGGCGGTGACCTCGGCGGTGGTCAGCTCCAACTGCTCGGCGCAGAACCGGATCCCGGTCGGGGTGACGCAGCCGTCCTCGGCCTGCACCAGGTGCAGCAGCGGCAGCAGCGCGGAGCGGGACTGCGGGTAGCGGGAGATCAACTCCCGTGCGTCGGCGGCGAGTCGGGCCTCGACCTCCGGCGGGTAGGGCTTGGCCGGCAGCGCCGGCAGGCCGAGTTCTGTGCTGCTCACCGGTCCACGCCTCCCATCACCGGGTCGATCCCGGCCACCGCCACGATCACGTCGGCCAGCGGGCCGCCCTCGCACATCGCGGCCATCGTCTGCAGGTTGGTGAAGGACGGGTCGCGGAAGTGCACCCGGTAGGGCCGGGTGCCGCCGTCGCTGACCACGTGCACGCCGAGTTCGCCCTTGGGCGACTCCACCGCGGCGTATGCCTGGCCGACCGGCACCTTGAAGCCCTCGGTGACCAGCTTGAAGTGGTGGATCAGGGCCTCCATCGAGGTGCCCATGATCTTCCGGATGTGGTCCAGCGAGTTGCCCATGCCGTCGGGGCCGACGGCCAGTTGGGACGGCCAGGCGATCTTCTTGTCGGCCACCATGACCGGCCCGGGGGCCAGCCGCTCCAGGCACTGCTCGACGATCCGCAGCGACTGCTTCATCTCCTCCAGGCGGATCAGGAACCGCCCGTAGGAGTCCGCGGTGTCGGCCACCGCGACGTCGAAGTCGTAGGTCTCGTAGCCGCAGTACGGGTCGGACTTGCGCAGGTCGTGCGGCAGCCCGGTGGCCCGCAGGATCGGGCCGGTGGCGCCGAGCGCCAGGCAGCCGGGCAGGTCGAGGAAGCCGACGTCGACCAGCCGGGCCTTGAACACCGGGTTGTCGGTGGCCAGCTTGTCGTACTCGTGCATCCGCGAGCGCAGCAGGTTGACGCCCTCGCGGATCTTGTCGACCGCGCCGGGCGGCAGGTCCTGGGCCAGGCCGCCGGGGCGGACGTAGGCGTGGTTCATCCGCAGGCCGGTGACCAGCTCGAAGATGTCAAGGACGGTCTCGCGGTCCCGGAAGCCGTAGATCATCAGGGTGGTGGAGCCGATCTCCATGCCGCCGGTGGCCAGCGCCACCAGGTGCGAGGAGATCCGGTTGAGCTCCATCATCAGCACCCGGATCACGGTGGCCCGCTCGGGCACGTCCGCGGTGATGCCGAGCAGCTTCTCCACGGCCAGGCAGTAGGCGGTCTCGTTGTACAGCGGGGTGAGGTAGTCCATCCGCGTCACGAACGTGGTGCCCTGCACCCAGGAGCGGAACTCCATGTTCTTCTCGATGCCGGTGTGCAGGTAGCCGATGCCGCAGCGGGCCTCGGTGACCGTCTCGCCGTCGATCTCCAGGATCAGCCGCAGCACGCCGTGGGTGGACGGGTGCTGCGGGCCCATGTTGACGATGATCCGCTCGTCGTCGGCGCCGGCCACCGCCTCGGCGACCTCGCCCCAGTCGCCGCCGGTGACGGTGAAGACCCGGCCCTCGGTGGTCTCCCGGGCGCCCGCTTCGTAGTGTGTGCTGCTCATCAGCTGTACGACCTCCGCTGGTCGGGAGCCGGGATCTGGGCGCCCTTGTACTCGACGGGGATGCCGCCGAGCGGGTAGTCCTTGCGCTGCGGGTGGCCCAGCCAGTCGTCCGGCATCATGATCCGGGTGAGCGCCGGGTGGCCCTCGAAGACCAGGCCGAAGAAGTCGTAGGTCTCCCGCTCGTGCCAGTCGTTGGTCGGGTAGACGCTCACCACGGACGGGATCCGCGGGTCCGCGTCGGGTGCGGTGACCTCCAGCCGGATCAGCCGGGTGTGGGTGATCGAGCGCAGGTGGTAGACCGCGTGCAGTTCCCGGCCCTTGTCCTGCGGGTAGTGCACGCCGCTGACGCCCAGGCACAGTTCGAAGCGCAGCGCCGGGTCGTCGCGCAGGATCCGCACCGCCTTGAGCAGGTGCGCGCGGTCCAGGTGGAAGGTCAGCTCGCCGCGGTCGACCACCGTCTTCTCGATGACGTCGGCCACGTCGAGGCCCTGCTCCTCCAGCGCGCCCTCGAACTCGTCGGCCACCTCGTCGAACCAGCCGCCGTACGGGCGCTCGCTGGCGCCGGGCAGCACGATCGGCGCGGTCAGGCCGCCGAAGCCGGAGGTGTCGCCGGTGCCGCGGGCGCCGAACATGCCCTGCCGGGCGCCGACCACCTCGACCGGGATCTCCCGCCGGGTCGCGGGCACCTCGGGCTGCTGCCCGGCCTTGTCGGAGTCGCTCATCGCAGCAGCCCCCGCATCTCGCTGGTGGGGGTGGCCGCCAGCGCGACGCGCTCGGCCTCCTCCTCGGCCCGGCGGCGGTTCACGCCGAGCTTCTCGTGCTGGATCTTCTCGTGCAGCTTGACGATCGCGTCCAGCAGCATCTCCGGGCGGGGCGGGCAGCCCGGCAGGTAGATGTCCACGGGGACGATGTGGTCGACGCCCTGGACGATCGCGTAGTTGTTGAACATGCCGCCGGAGGAGGCGCACACGCCCATCGAGATGACCCACTTGGGGTTCGGCATCTGGTCGTAGACCTGCCGCAGCACCGGCGCCATCTTCTGGCTGACCCGGCCGGCCACGATCATCAGGTCGGCCTGCCGGGGCGAGCCGCGGAAGACCTCCATGCCGAACCGGGCCAGGTCGTAGCGGCCCGCGCCGGTGGTCATCATCTCGATCGCGCAGCAGGCCAGACCGAAGGTGGCCGGGAAGACCGAAGCCTTCCGCACCCAGCCCGCGGCGGCCTCCACGCTGGTGAGCAGAAAGCCGCTCGGCAGCTTCTCCTCGATACCCATCAGTTCCCTCTCAATGCCTTCGAGTCCGGTGGCTTGTCCGCCCGTTCACAAGCGCCGCGCGCGGCGGCGGCCGGTGGTCAGTCCCACTCCAGGCCGCCGCGACGCCAGACGTAGGCGTAGGCGACGAACACGGTGGCGATGAACAGGAGCATCTCGACCAGCCCGAAGATCCCCAGGGCGTCGAAGCTGACCGCCCAGGGGTAGAGGAAGACGATCTCGATGTCGAAGACGATGAAGAGCATCGCCGTCAGGTAGTACTTGATCGGGAACCGACCGCCGCCCACCGGCTGCGGGGTCGGTTCGATGCCGCACTCGTACGCCTCCAACTTGGCCCGGTTGTAGCGCTTCGGGCCGGTGAGCGAGGCCATCACGACGGAGCCGACCGCGAACGCCGCCGCGATGGCACCGAGTACGAGGATCGGCGCGTAGGCATTCATAGCCCCCGCTCCCTCCGTCCAGTCGTCCTTGACTGCAGATCGGAACCACCAGGTCACCAGGGGTGAAATGATGATCCACTTCGTGGGATCCGGCTCCATGTGAGGCAGTTCACAAAGCCAGGTTGGAGCGCATCCTATGCCTGTCCGCTTGTGATCTGCGACACGCAGTTCCCGATGATCTTTGTGATCTTCGCCACCCGACGAAGGGCACCGAAAGCGGATCGATCACCACCGCTCGACGCAGTGCGGGCAATTGACCACATACAGTCGCAACCCGGAGCGAAACGGCTGCCGTTCGGCCACGCCCTATATCAATTCTGCTGCGGTCGGGGCAAATTTCGGAGTGATCCGGTTTACGTGATAGTGGATCTCACCCGCCAGGTGGACCCGGCGGGGCAGCCGCTTGACCCTTCGTTCACAAGCTCTCAAGAGCCGCCGCGGCCCCGCTCCGCCCGCCGCCGCCCCCACTCGGTGCCCGCCAGCACCGCCACCGCCCCCAGCAGCGCGAGCGGACCCGGCCGGTCCCCCGCCAGCGCGATCCCGAACAGCGCCGCCCACAGCGGCTCGGTGCCCAGCAGCAGGCTCACCCGGGACGGCGAGGTCGCCCGCACCGCCCACAGCTGCACGAAGAACGCGAACAGCGTGCACAGCAGCGACAGGTACAGCAGCAGCCCCCAGCACGCCGCGTCCAGGGAGGCCGCCACACCCAGCGGGGACGGGCCCGCCAGCGGCGCCGCCAGCACGAACACCGCCGTCGCGAACGCCAGTTGGACCCAGGTCAGGGCCAGCGCGTCCACCCCGCGCACCCACCGCAGCCGGGCCGTCGCCAGCACGTTCACCGTCCGCGCCACCGCCGCCCCCAGCACCAGCAGGTCACCCCCCGACGGCGCCCGCAGCCCGCCGTCCCCGGTCAGCAGCGCCACCCCCAGCACCGACAGCCCCGCCGCCGCCAGGAACGCCCCCGAGGGCGCCGAGCGCCGCAGCGCCGCCTCCGCGAGCGGCGTGAACACCATCGTCAGACTGATCACCAGCCCCGCATTGGTCGCCGAGGTGTGCACCGCCCCGTACGTCTCCAGCAGGAACACCGCCCCCAGCACCACCCCCAGCACCGCCCCGCCGCCCCACTGCGCCGCCGACAGCCCCCGCAGCCGCCGCCACGCCACCACCCCCAGCACCGGCAGCACCAGCCCGAACCGCAGCGCCAGCACCGCCACCACCGTCTCCGGCCCGGCGACCCGCTTCACCACCAGGAAGCTCGACCCCCACACCACCGCCACCGCCACCAGCGGCAGGTCGCGCACCGACTGCGGGCGGGCACCAACGGAGAGGACAGCCACGGCACGGCTCCCGGAAGGACTCGACGGGGGCCCGCACGGCATCGGACGGGGGGTTCGGAAGCCGCCACTCTCCCGCACCCGGAAGACGGCGGGCAAACGCTTTCCGCGCCCGCCCGCCGCCTCCCGGGGCCCGATTCGCTCAGGCGCGCGGCGCCACCTTGGTCAGGCCGTTGATGATCCGGTCCGCGACGTCGCCGCCGCTCGGGTCGGTCAGGTTGGCCAGCAGCTTGAGGACGAACTTCATCAGCACGGGGTGGGTGAGGCCGCGCTCGGCGGCGATCCGCATCACCTTGTCGTTGCCGATCAGCTTCACGAAGGCCCGGCCCAGCGTGTAGTAGCCGCCGTAGGTGTCCTTGAGCAGCTGCGGGTAGCGGGCCAGGGCGCGCTCGCGGCCCTCGGGGGTGATCCGGGCCATCGCCTGGACGATGACGCCGGCCGCGAGTTGGCCGGATTCCATCGCGTAGGCGATGCCCTCGCCGTTGAACGGGTTGACCATGCCGCCCGCGTCGCCGACCAGCAGCAGGCCGCGGGTGTAGTGCGGCTGCCGGTTGAAGGCCATCGGGAGGGCGGCGCCGCGGATCGGCTCGGTCATGTTGTCCGGCGTGTAGCCCCACTCCTCGGGCATGCTGGCGCACCAGCTCTTCAGCACCTCGCGCCAGTTCAGGTCGCCGAAGGCGGGCGAGGAGTTGAGGATGCCGAGGCCCACGTTGGAGGTGCCGTCGCCCATGCCGAAGATCCAGCCGTAGCCGGGCAGCAGCTTCTTCTGGCCGCCGCGGGTGTCCCACAGCTCCAGCCAGGACTCCAGGTAGTCGTCGTCGTGCCGGGGCGAGGTGAAGTACGTCCGGTAGGCGACGCCCATCGGCCGGGACTCCAGCCGGTGCAGGCCCATGGCCAGTGACAGCCGGGTCGAGTTGCCGTCCGCGGCGACCACCAGCGGGGCGTGGAACTCGACCTCCCGCTTGTCCGGCCCGATCTTGGCGGTGACGCCGGTGATTCGCCCGGTGCGGTCCTGCACGGGGCCGCTGACGTTGCAGTTCTCGTACAGCCGGGCGCCGGCCTTCTGCGCCTGCCGGGCCAGCAGTTCGTCGAAGTCGGCGCGCTTGCGCACCAGCCCGTAGTCGGGGAACGCGGCGAGGTCCGGCCAGTCCAGCTCCAGCCGGACGCCGCCGCCGATGATCCGCAGGCCCTTGTTCCGCAGCCAGCCCTCGGCGGACACGTCGATGCCCATGTCGACCAACTGCTTGACGGCGCGCGGGGTCAGGCCGTCCCCGCACACCTTCTCCCGCGGGAACTCGGTCTTCTCCAGCAGCAGCACGTCCAGACCCGCCTGGGCCAGCCAGTACGCGGTGCTGGAGCCGGCCGGACCGGCACCGACCACGATGACGTCGGCGGTGGACTCGACGGCGGTCTCGGTCATCGGATCTCCTTCGTGGATACCCCCGGCCTCGGCCGGGGAGGAAACGAAGCTCCCGCGTAGCGGGGCGGGGGAAGCTGGACCCCCGTCAAGGTGGCACGGCATGCCGGTAGTTGACGAGGTTTCACGTGTTCACATGCAGAGGTGTTGGCGTGTGAGGCATGGCGGCCACCCACGTGAAGCGGGCTTTCGAGTTCCGCTTCTACCCGACGGATGCGCAGGCGGCTGAGCTGTCGCGCACCTTCGGTTGCGTGCGGAAGGTCTACAACATGGCGTTGCAAGTTCGTACCGAGGCGTGGACGCTGCGTCGGGAGCGGATCAACTACAAGGCCACGTCGGCGATGCTGACGGCGTGGAAGAAGACCGAGGAACTGGCGTACCTCTCCGAGGTGTCGTCCGTGCCGTTGCAGCAGTCGCTGCGCCATCTGCAGGGGGCGTTCGCCAACTTCTGGCAGAAGCGGGCGAAGTACCCGACGTTCAAGTCCAAGCGCAAGTCCCGCCGCTCCGCCGAGTACACCAGCTCTGCGTTCCGCTACCGGAACGGCGCTCTGACGCTGGCGAAGATGGCGGAGCCGCTGGACATCGTGTGGTCCAGGCCGCTGCCCGAGGGTGCGGCTCCCTCCACGGTGACCGTGTCGCAGGACGCTTCGGGGCGCTGGTTCGTCTCGCTGCTGTGCGAGGACCGGCCGTCGATGCCCGCCCCGGTCAACGCGGCCGTCGGTGTCGACGCCGGGATCACCGGCTTGGTGACGCTCTCCACCGGCGAGAGGGTCGCCAATCCGAAGTTCGAGCGCGCCGACCGCGAGCGCCTGGCCAGGGCCCAGCGGGAGCTGGCCCGCAAGGAGAAGGGCTCCGCGAACCGGGAGAAGGCCCGGATCAAGGCGGCCCGGGTGCACGCCCGGATCGCCGACCGCAGGCGTGACTTCCTCCACAAGCTCACCACCCGACTCGTCCGTGAGAACCAAACGGTCGTGATCGAGGACCTGTCGGTCCGCAACATGCTGGGGAACCGCAAGCTGTCGCGGGCGATCAGCGACGCCTCGTGGACCGAGCTGCGGTCCATGCTGGAGTACAAGGCCGACTGGTACGGGCGCGAGGTGATCGCCGTCGACCGGTGGTTCCCCAGCTCCAAGCTGTGCTCGGCCTGCGGAGCCGTCCGCGGCGCGATGCCGCTGAACGTCCGCGAATGGGAGTGCGACTGCGGTGCGGTCCACGACCGGGACGTGAACGCGGCCCGCAACATCCTGGCCGCCGGGCTGGCGGCTGCAGCCTGTGGAGACGGTGTAAGACCTCAACGGAGCACTCCGGGCGGGCAGTCGTCGGTGAAGCAGGAAGAAGTCCCACCGCCGCGCACACGCGCGGCGGCTCGGCCGCGAGGCTGAGGGGAACCCCCGCCCCTCCGGGCGGGGAGGAAGTCAAACGGGGCTCTCTCCTGAGCGCGTCGGGGTCACGGGGGTCGGGCCGACCCCCCGTCGACGCCTTTCCGGCGGACGGGGTGCCGAACCACCGCAGTCTACGGCGCCTTGAAGCCGCGGTGGAGGGCGACGATGCCGCCGGTCAGGTTGCGCCACGCCACCTTCGACCAGCCCGCCCGCTGCAACTCGGCGGCCAGCGCGGGCTGGTCCGGCCAGGCCCGGATCGACTCCGCCAGGTACACGTACGCCTCCGGGTTGGAGGAGACCTTCGTCGCCACCGGCGGCAGCGCCCGCATCAGGTACTCCGTGTACACCGTCCGCAGCGGCGTCCAGGTCGGCGTGGAGAACTCGCAGATCACCAGCTTCCCGCCGGGCTTGGTCACCCGCAGCATCTCCCGCATCGCCACCTCGTGCTCCTGCACGTTGCGCAGCGCGAACGAGATCGTCACGGCGTCGAACGACTCGTCCGCGAACGGCAGCCGGGTCGCGTCGCCCGCCGTCAGCGCGAGTTCGGGGTGCCGGTCCTTGCCCTCGGTCAGCATCCCGATCGAGAAGTCGCACGGCACCACGTCGGCGCCCGCCTCCAGGAACGGCAGCGAGGACGTCCCGGTGCCGGCCCCGAGGTCCAGGATCCGCTGGCCCGCGACGGCCCCCACCGCGTCGGCCACCGCCCGGCGCCACAGCCGGGCCTGGCCCAGCGAGAGCACGTCATTGGTGCGGTCGTACTTGGCCGCGACGTCGTCGAACATGGCGGCGACGTCCTGCGGCTGCTTGTCCAGATGGGCTCGGGTCACGCCCCCATTGTTCACCTTGCGGTGCCGCGGACGGGCACTGGGGCTCACCGCAGGGCGCGGCGGCCCCCCTTGCGGCGGCGCCGGGAGCGCTTGCCCTGGGTCAGCGCGGGCATCCCCTCCGCCGCGAACGCCACCGTGAAAGCGGCCCGCGCCCGCTCCGCACCCGCCCTGCTCCGCCGGATCCGCCACAGGCACAGCCCGCACATCAGCACCGCCGCCGGCACGCTCGTCTGCGCCAGCCCGACCCCCACCGGCTGCGGGTACGTCTTCCCGCACACCCGCACCGCGGACGGGTCGTCCGCCGCGTGCTCCAGGCAGATCGCGTCCCCCAGCCGGACGTCCGCCGGCAGCCACAGGTCCGCCGCCGTCAGGCGCCGCCCGTCCACCGGGTACGCGACCTGGCTGTACGACCCGCCCCCGCCCGGCAGTTGGGTGACCGTCCCCTCCACCCGCACCGGGTGCGCGTCGATCCGGTCCGCCTGGTCCGCCTGCCGCCACCCCAGCAGGCACATCGCCACCGCCACCACCGCGCTCAGCACGGCCCCGACGTACCACCCCCGAGCCGGTCGGGTCCGAAGGCGTTCGGGAGTCGCGGCTCGCATACGTCCTGTTCCTGGCTCGGGGTGAGGTCTGAACCGGGATGGTAGCCGCAAAGACCTTCCCAGGTCACGGGGAGTCAGAAGAAGCCCTGTCAGGGGCCGGGGAACTGTCGGCAGACGGACATGCACCACCAGGGGCCCGGGAAACTGTCGGCAGACGGACATGCACCACCAGGGGCCCGGGGAACGGCGGGGCCGTGCTGCTGACGGCCGGAGCCCATCGAAGTGTCCGTGCTGCTGCGTGTCTGTGACAGAACCAGAAGCAGA
>NZ_JBHUWH010000040.1:0-29886 GCF_042670125.1 Kitasatospora sp. NPDC057198
GTCCTCGACGCGCGGCGGCGGCGGGCCGGTGCGGGACTTCTCCACCTGCTCCTCGGCGAGCTGGGCCAGCTGGTGCTCCTGCCGGACGCGCAGGTCGCGCAGCAGCTGGGCGGGGCTGCCGATCACCATGGCGTGGTGGGCGATCTCGACCAGCCGCCGGCCGTCCGTCCGCACCGGGGTCACCGGCGGGAAGCACAGCACGCCCGCGATCACCACCAGGTCGGCCCGCTCGTGCACGGTCAGCCCCGGGGCGCTCTGCACCTGGGCCAGGAACGCCACCCAGTCGCCGCGCAGGTTGGCCCCGGCGAAGCCGACCAGCCAGTCGTGCAGGTGGCCGATCGCGGCGGACGGCTGCCCGTGCTCCTCGGCCAGGAACTCGGCGATCCGGG
Organism: Kitasatospora sp. NPDC057198; assembly: GCF_042670125.1. Lineage (NCBI taxonomy): Bacteria > Bacillati > Actinomycetota > Actinomycetes > Kitasatosporales > Streptomycetaceae > Kitasatospora > Kitasatospora sp. NPDC057198. Next base: position 390 of record NZ_JBHUWH010000040.1, read on the forward strand.
CGGCGGACACCGTCAGCGGGCGGGGCTGCACCTGGACGGAGTAGCCGGTGGTCTCGGCCAGGTGCTGCTCCAACTCGGGCAGCACCGAAGCCAGTTGGAACCATCCGGCCAGGATGCGCTGGAGCATCTGCCGGGTCTCCCGGGTGCAGCGGTCCATCGTCACTCCTCCGGGTCGGGGGCCAGCAGGGTGTCCAGCCGGTCCAGGGCGGGGTGCGGGCCGCACAGCTCGCGGGCCCCGGCCAGCAGGGCGCGCAGCGCGGCGGCCGGGGCGCGGTGCTCCAGGCAGGCCGTGGCGACGGCGCGCAGGTGCAGGGTGCCGTGCGCGTGGTACGGGACCCTGACCTCCTGGCCGGGGCCGAGCCGCTCGTTGACGGCCCGGACCAGCTCCAGCCGGGCCGCCGGGTCCTGGAACAGGGACGGTTCGCCGAGCAGCCGGGCGACCTCGCCCACCGCCGGCAGCGGGACGGACGGCGGGTCGGACGGCGGGTCGGGCTCCGGTGCCGTGCCGGGCGGGCGCGGCAACAGGGGCGGCAGCAGCGGCAGCAGCTCGGACAGCGGGGTCAGCCAGCCGCCCACCGGGTCGTCGCCGTCCGCGGTCGCCTTGACCACGCCGACCACCCGGCCGCGCCCGTCGATCGCCATGCTGCCGCTCAACCCGTGCTGGATCCAGCCCTGTTGGACGCGCAGCCCGAGGCCGGAGAGCCCCGCCACGATCAGCCGGGCCGACTCCGGGCCGACCTCGCCGGTCACCGGGTTCACCGCGAAGCCGTGCACCAGGACGGCCGCGCCGCCGGCCGGGTCGTGCCCGGCGAGCGGCACCGCCGGGGCGCCGGCCAGGCCGGGCGCGGTGAGCAGCGCGAGGTCCGGCCGCGGGTAGCTGGCCGCGCCGGGCTCCCGGTGCGGCGGGAAGAGCCGGGCCGCGCGCACCGGGTGGGCCGCCCCGCCGTGCCGGGCGGCGGTGAGCTCCGGGTGGCCGTGCACCACGTGCGCGCAGCTGACCAGCAGGCCCGCGCCGAGGTGGAAGCCGCTGCCGAGGAAGGCCCCGGCCGGGTCCGCGAGGCGGACCGCGGCGGCGTCCGGGCTCACGCGGCGGGGCGGTCGTCCGGCCGCTTCCAGCTCAGCCGGACCACCAGGCTCGCCTGGCCGGAGGCTTCCGCGAGCACGCCGATCAGCCGGCCGGACTTCACCCCGAGGGTGAGGCCGAACTCCACCTCGAAGCCGTCCGGGTCGCCCGCCTCGCGCGCGGTCTCGCGGGCCCAGCGCCCGACCGCGCGCACGGTGCGCCGCACCTCGCCGAGGCTGTGGGTGACGGCCGCGGCGGCCGCCCCCGCGTCCCCCGCGGGGCGGCCGGGGCCCTGGTGGACGGCGGCGTGCAGGACGGTGCCGTCGTCCAGGGCGATCTCCACGGTGCCGGGCACCGGTGCGTTCGTCATGTCTCCCCCAACTCATGACCGGCGAGCAGCATATGAATACCAGTCAGATAGGGAGAGATCCAGACCTTTCCGGAAGCCCGGGACAGCGGTGGCGGGAGCGGTCCGGGCGGCGGGCGGGTGAGCGGTCCGGGCGGCTGGTTTCAGCCGCGCACGGCCGCGGCGGTGCGCAGCAGGTCGGCGACGATCTCCACGCCCTCCCGGGTGAGCACCGACTCGGGGTGGAACTGCAGGCCGGCGAAGCCCGGTCCGCGCAGCGCGTGCACGTCGCCGGTGCGGGCGTCCCGGGCGACCTCGACGCCCTCGGCGGCCAGCCGCCCGGCTGCCGCCGCGTCGCAGCGGGCGGTGAAGGTGTTGTAGAAGCCGACGGTGCGGCGGGTGCCGAACAGGTCGACCGTCTCCTGGGCGCCCTGGTACGGCACCGCCTTGCGGGCCAGTTCCAGCCCGAGCCGGGCGGAGAGCAGCTGGTGGCTGAGGCAGACCGCGAGCAGCGGCGCGGTGCGCGCCCCGGAGCGGGCGGCGGCCAGCGCGTCGGCGACGACCGGGCGCAGCAGGGCCATCTTCGGGTCGGCGGGGTCGGCCGGGTCGCCGGGGCCGGGGCCGAGCACCAGCGGGCCGCGGTGCGCGGCGGCCCGCTCGCGCAGCCCGGGGGCGTCGTAGCGGACGACGGAGACGGTGTGGCCGAGCGAGCGCAGCAGGTGGGCGAGCATCGCGGTGAAGGTGTCCTCGCCGTCCACCACCAGGGTGTCGGCGCCGGGCAGCGGCGCGGCGGGCTGCTGCATCCGCAGCCAGAACGGGGCCAGGCCGGCCCGGCGGGAGTCGAGGGCGGCCTGCACCCGGTGGTCGTCGGCGAACCGGGGCCGGGCGGCGGCCTCCTTGGCGGAGCGGGCCGGGCGGGCGCCGATCGCGGAGAGCACCCCGGCGGCCTTGGCGTGCGTCTCGGCGACCTCGGAGCGCGGGTCGGAGTGCCGGACCAGGGTGGCGCCGACCCGGACGACCAGCGAGCCGTCGGCGGGGTCGATGTCGGCGGCCCGGATGCAGATCGGCGAGTCCAGCTGCTGGCCGCCGCTGGCGGTGCGGCCGATCAGGGCGAGCGCGCCGGAGTAGTAGCCGCGCCCGCCGCGCTCGTACCGGTCGATCACCCGGGTGGCGTTCTGCACCGGGCTGCCGGTGACGGTGGCGGCGAACATGGTCTCCCGCAGCACCTCGCGGACGTCCAGCGAGGTGCGGCCGCGCAGCTCGTACTCGGTGTGCGCGAGGTGCGACATCTCCTTCAGGCGCGGGCCGAGCACCTGGCCGCCGAGGTCGCCGACCGCGCACATCATCTTCAGCTCCTCGTCGACCACCATGGTGAGCTCCTCCAGCTCCTTGGGGTCGCGCAGGAACTCCAGCAGCGACTCGGCGGTCGGGCCGCCGGCCGGGTAGCGGTAGGTGCCGGAGATCGGGTTCATCACCACGGTGCCGCCGGACTGCCGGACGTGGACCTCGGGGGAGGCGCCGACCAGCACCCGGTCGCCGGTGTGCACCAGGAAGGTCCAGTACGCGCCGCGCTCGTGCTCCAGCAGCCGCCGGAACAGGGTCAGCGCGGTGGCGGTGGAGTACCCGGCCAGTTCGGCCCGGAAGTCGCGCCGGATCACGAAGTTGGCGCCCTCGCCGCGCCCGATCTCGTCCTCGATCACCCGGCGGACGATGTCCGCGTACTCCTCGTCGTCGATGTCGAACTCCCCGCCGCGCAGCTCCACCGGCGCGTCGGGCAGCGCGGCCAGCACCCCGGCCAGCGGCAGCGCGTACTGCTCCTCGACGGACAGCGCCCGCAGCGGGGTGCCGTCCTGCCGGGCCGCGAAGCCGCGCTCGCGCAGCTGCGCGTACGGGACGAGGGCCAGCAGGTCGTGCCGCGGGCCGCCGGCCGGGGCGCCCGCCGGGACGGGCAGGTCGGCCAGCGCCGCGTGTTCGGAGACCGTGCCGACCAGCAGTTCGACGGTGTCCGGGGCGAGGTAGGGCGCGCGGCGGTGCAGCAGGGCGAAGGCCGGGGCGCCGGGGGCGGTGAGCCGGGCGAGCAGGTCGGCGGCGGTGGTGGTCACGGCTGCGGTGTTCCTTCCGGGAGGTTGCTGCGGGGGTTCCGCCGCCTCCGGGAGGCCGTGACGCTGCACACACGCGCCGACGGCCGCCCCGGAGGGCGGCCGTCGTTCGTCGCTAGGGACGCGCGATCAGTGGGCCGCCCAACGGGCTGGCCCACCACCAGGAGAAGGTGTGCGTCGCGGTCACGGAGCAGACCATAGCCCACCGGCGGGCGGCGCGGGGAGGGATCGCCGCGATGTCCACTCACCGTCTCACCCACCGGGCGGCACCCCCAATCCGGTTGTGCCACCCCGTAGCCTTGCCCTGTGACCGTGACTAACCACTCCTGGCAGTCCCTGCCCGCGGCGCAGCAGCCTGAATGGCCGGACCAAGAGGCTCTGCGCAAGACCCTTGCGGAGCTCGCCTCCTATCCGCCCCTCGTCTTCGCCGGCGAGTGCGACCAGCTGCGCGCCCGGCTCGCGGCCGTCGCGCGTGGTGAGGCGTTCCTGCTCCAGGGCGGCGACTGTGCCGAGGCGTTCGACGCCGTGTCGGCCGACCAGATCCGCAACAAGCTGAAGACCCTGCTCCAGATGGCCGCCGTGCTCACGTACGCCGCGTCCGTCCCGGTGGTCAAGGTCGGCCGGATCGCCGGCCAGTACTCCAAGCCCCGCTCGAAGAGCACCGAGACCCGCGACGGCGTGACCCTGCCGACCTACCGCGGCGACTCGGTCAACGGCTTCGAGTTCACCGCCGAGGCCCGGATCCCGGACCCGGAGCGCCTGAAGCGGATGTACAACGCCTCCGCGGCGACGCTCAACCTGGTGCGCGCCTTCACCACCGGCGGCTACGCCGACCTGCGCCAGGTGCACGCCTGGAACCAGGACTTCGTGCGCAACTCCCCGGCAGGGCAGCGCTACGAGCAGCTGGCCCGGGAGATCGACCAGGCGCTGGCCTTCATGAACGCCTGCGGGGTGGCCCCGGAGGAGTTCAAGACGGTCGAGTTCTTCTCCTCGCACGAGGCGCTGATCCTGGACTACGAGACGGCGCTGACCCGCACCGACTCGCGCACCGGCGAGCTGTACGACGTCTCCGGCCACATGGTGTGGATCGGCGAGCGGACCAGGCAGCTGGACCACGCGCACATCGAGTTCGCGTCCAAGATCCGCAACCCGATCGGCGTCAAGCTCGGCCCGACCACCACGGTGGACGAGGCGCTGACCCTGATCGACCGGCTCGACCCGGAGCGCGAGCCCGGCCGGCTCACCTTCATCACCCGGATGGGCGCGGGCAAGATCCGCGACCACCTGCCCGCCCTGGTGGAGAAGGTCACCGCGTCCGGCGCCCAGGTGGTGTGGATCACCGACCCGATGCACGGCAACACCTTCGAGGCGTCCAGCGGCCACAAGACCCGCAAGTTCGACGACGTGCTGGACGAGGTCCGGGGCTTCTTCGAGGTGCACCGCGCGCTCGGCACCCACCCGGGCGGCATCCACGTGGAGCTGACCGGCGACGACGTCACCGAGTGCGTCGGCGGCGGCGACGAGGTGCTGGTCGACGACCTGCACCAGCGCTACGAGACGGCCTGCGACCCGCGGCTCAACCGCAGCCAGTCGCTCGACCTGGCGTTCCTGGTCGCCGAGATGTACCGCGGCCAGTAGGGCGCTCGCGCCGGGTGTGACGAAGGCCCCTCCGTTTTCGGGTGATCCGAGGCGGAGGGGCCTTCTTCGTACCCGGAGCACCAGGTAAGGTAAGGCTCAGTAAACCGCACCAATCGTGGAAGGGGCCGCACATGTACGTGTGCATGTGCCACGCGGTCACCGAGGCCCAGGTCAAGCAGAAGATCGACGAGGGGGCCAGCACCCCGCGCCAGATAGCCCAGGGCTGCAAGGCCGGCACCGACTGCGGGTCCTGCGTGCGCCGCATCCAGGCGCTGCTCGGCGAGCACGGCGCCCGCCCCTGCCCGACCGCCCGGCTGGCCGAACGGCTCGGCCTGGCCGACCCGGCCACCGCTCCCGCACTCGCCCCGAAGGCGGCCTGAGCGCTCCCGGGCGGCCCGGCACCCGGTCCGGCATCCGGCCCGGCCCCGGCTCAGCCGGCTCCCGGGCGGTCCGGTGCCCGGCTCAGCTGCTCTCGGGCTGCTCGATCAGCTGCGCGATGTAGAGCGCCTCGCCGAGCTTGTCCAGCAGTTCCAGCTGGGTGTCCAGGTAGTCGATGTGGTGCTCCTCGTCCGCCAGGATCGACTCGAAGATGTTCGCCGAGGTGATGTCGTTCTTGGCCCGCATCACCACGATCCCGCGCCGCAGCCGGTCGATCGCCTCGACCTCGACCTGCCGGTCGGCCTCGAACATCTCCTTGACCGTCTGGCCGATCCGGACGTGGAACAGCCGCTGGTAGTTCGGCAGCCCGTCCAGGAAGAGGATCCGGTCGGTCAGGATCTCGGCGTGCTTCATCTCGTCGAAGGACTCGTGCCGGGTGTACTTGGCGAGCTTGGTCCAGCCGAAGTTCTCCTGCATCTTCGCGTGCAGGAAGTACTGGTTGATGGCGGTGAGTTCGGCGGTCAGCTGCTCGTTGAGGAACTCGATGACCTCGGGATCGCCCTGCATGGCCTGCCTTCCTGTGCGCATTCCGGTCGGTGTCCGGATGCCCCGCATCGTGGCAGCTGAACGGGTGCACTTCCAGTAAGTTCACGCTCACAGTCACCGCCGCGATCGCCATTTCCTCCCGCTCCGCACCGCGCTGACCTGCGGCGATGCCGGGCGGATTGGGCCGATCGGGGGTATCTCACCCGAACGGGCGCGCGGATTCGCCCCGCGTTTCCCCCACCGCCGCGGCGGATTCCGCCACCGCCCCCGGCGGATTCCGCCGGGGGCGCGCGAAGGGGCGCGCGCGATTCGCCGCCCGCCGTCTGTCACCATGGGGACATGGGTCAGCACGAACCGGAACAGCAGCCGCCGACTGACCCGAGGCTCCCCCCGGGGCAGCGGCCGCAGCGCGGCTGGCCGGTCCTGCACTACGGGCCGGTGCCCCGGTTCAAACCGCAGAGCTGGGACTTCCAGGTGTTCGGGGCCACCGCCGACGCGGAGAAGGCCAGTTGGGACTTCACCGCCTTCCACGCCCTGCCCAAGACCACCGTCCGCGGCGACTTCCACTGCGTCACCAGGTTCTCGATGCTCGGCAACGCGTGGACCGGCGTCGCCGCCCGGACGGTCCTCGACCTCGTCCCGCCCGACCCCGCCGTCACCCACGTGATGGTCTGGGCCGAGTACGGCTACAGCGCCAACCTGCGGCTGGCCGACTTCGCCGACCCGGCCACCGTCTTCGCCACCCACCACGACGGCCGCCCGCTCACCCTCGAACACGGCTTCCCGGTCCGCCTGGTGGTGCCCCACCTGTACGCCTGGAAGGGCCCCAAGTGGGTGCGCGCCGTCGAGTACATGCGGGCCGACCGGCGCGGCTTCTGGGAGGAGCGCGGCTACCACAACCGCGCTGACCCGTGGCGCGAGCAGCGCTACTCCTACCAGGAGCAGCCCGGCGACGGCCCGCTGCGCTGAGTGCGCCGCGCGGCGGGCCCGGCGGGGGTCAGAACAGGCTGACGGTGACCGTCACGGTGCTGCCCCGCTTGGCCGGGGTGTCCGCCGCGGGGGACTGCGCGGACACCTTGCCGATCGGGATCAGGCCGGTGACCTCCGGCACGAACCCGGCGTCCCGGAGCGCCTGCTCGGCGTCCTCCCTGCTCATCCCCCTCACGTCCGGCACCGGGTGCATGCCTTTGGAGACGGTCAGCGCCACCGGCGAGCCCGGCGACAGCTCGCCGCCGGCCGCCGGGGCGGTGGAGATCACCGCGCCCTTCGGCACGGTGTCGCTGAACTCCTCGGTGCTCGCCCCCGGCGTCAGCCGGGCCTCGCCCAGCGCCTTGGCGGCGTCCGCCGCCGGCCGGCCGGTCACGTCCGGCACCGGCACCCGCTCCGGGCCGCGCGAGAGCACCACCTTCACCGCGTCGCTCTTGCGGACCCTGCTGCCCACGCCCGGATCGGTCGAGATCACCTGTCCCGCCCGCACCGACTCGCTGAACTGCTCGCTGTACGAGCCGTGCAGGCCCTCCTTGTCCAGCGTCGCCGCCGCCTGCTCCCGGCTCTGCCCCAGCACGCTCGGCACCGTCGCGTACACCGCGTTGGACAGCGCGTACGTCACGCCGCCCACCAGCAGCAGCAGCGCCACCAGCACTGCCGACCAGACCAGCGGGCGGCGGCCGAACGGCGAACGGCGGGAGGGGCCCGGCAGGCCGCGCGGCGGGTCGTCGTTGACCGCCGGGCGCATCGGCGGCAGCAGCTCCGGCGGGACCTCCAGCACGCTGGTGCGGTCCAGCGCCGGAACCCGCTCGATCACCGCGGTGGCCTCGCCCGGACTGTGCACCGGGGTGGGCCGGGTCGAGGCGGGCGGCTCCGCGTCCAACTGCGCGGCGGGCAGCGAACGGCGGGCCCGCTGCACCGAGGCCAGCAGCTCCACCGCGTCCCACGGCCGGGCCTGCGGGTCGCGGGCGGTCGCGGCCGCCACTATCGCGTCCAGCTCCGGGCCCACCGCGGGGGCGGTGCGGGACGGCGCCGGGACGTCCTCGTGCAGGTGCCGGTACATCACCTGGGCGGCGTTCTCCCCGGTGTGCGGCCGGGCGCCGGTCAGCATCTCGTACAGCAGGATGCCCGCCGCGTAGACGTCCACCCGCTGGTCGGTGGGCTCCTGGCGGATCTGCTCCGGCGCCAGGTAGGCGACGGTGCCCAGCAGTTGGCCGGTCTCGGTGGCCGAGGTGGCGGCGGTGTCGGCACCCGCCAGCACCCGCACCAGGCCGAAGTCGGCGACCTTCACCATGCCGTTGTCGGTGATCAGCACGTTCTCCGGCTTGACGTCCCGGTGCACCAGGCCCGCCCGGTGCGCCGCGCCGAGCGCCGCCAGCACCGGCTCCAGCACGTCCAGCGCGGCCCGCACCGACAGCGCGCCGCGGTCGCGCAGCACGTCGCGCAGGTTGCGGCCGGGGACGTACTCCATCGCCATGAACACGCCCCGCGGGTCGGCGCCCTGGTCCAGCACGTTCACCACGTTCGGGTGGGCGAGCCGCGCCACCGCCTTGGCCTCCCGGATGAAGCGGGCCGTGAAGTCGGCGTCCCCCGCCAGCGAGGGGTGCATCACCTTCAGCGCCACCGTCCGGTCCAGCCGGGTGTCGGTGCCCCGGTAGACGGTCGACATGCCGCCGACCGCGATCCGCTGCTCGACCCGGTACCGGCCGTCGAGGAGCACGCCGTGCAGGGGATCGTCGAGGGTCATGTCCACCCGAGGAGTGTAGGGGTTGGGTGTCCGGAGGGGCCCGTCGGCGGGCCGGACGCCACGGGGTGCCCGGCCGGTGCGGCCGGGCGCCCCGGGGGCGGGGCCTCCCGTACGGTGGCGTGGCGGCCGCTACCGGCTCAGAAGGCGGGCCGCTCGCGGGTGTCGGCCAGGCCGGCGGTGGGCGAGGACGCCTCGGCGTAGTAGCGGCGCGGGATCCGCCCGGCCCGGTGGGCGAGCCGCCCGGCCTCCACCGCCCGGCGCATCGCCTCCGCCATCAGCACCGGCTCCTGGGCGCGGGTCACCGCGGAGGCCAGCATGACGGCGGAGCAGCCCAGTTCCATCGCCAGCGCGACGTCGCTGGCGGTGCCCGCGCCCGCGTCCAGCACCACCGGGACGTTCGCCGACTCCACGATCAGCTGGAAGTTGTGCGGGTTGCGGATGCCCAGCCCGGAGCCGATCGGCGAACCCAGCGGCATGATCGCCGCGCAGCCGACGTCCTCCAGCTTGCGGGCCAGCACCGGGTCGTCGTTGGTGTACGGCAGCACGGTGAAGCCGTCGTCGACCAGCGTCTCGGCGGCGTCCAGCAGCTCGATCGGGTCGGGCAGCAGGGTCCGCTCGTCGGCGATCACCTCCAGCTTCACCCAGTCGGTGCCGAGCGCCTCGCGGGCCAGCCGGGCGGTCAGCACCGCCTCGCCCGCGGTGTAGCAGCCCGCCGTGTTCGGCAGCACCCGGATGCCGTTGCGGGACAGCACCTCCAGGACCGAGCCCTGGGTGGCGGTGTCGACCCGGCGCATCGCCACTGTGGTCAGCTCGGTGCCGGACACCCTGAGCGCCTGCTCCAGCACCTCCAGGCTGGGCGCGCCGCCGGTGCCCATGATCAGGCGGGAGGAGAAGGTGGTGCCGGCGATGACCAGCGCGTCGTCAGCCATGGTTCAGCCTCCCTGGACGGCGGTGAGGATCTCGACCCGGTCGCCCTCGCCGAGCGCGGTGGCGGGCCACGAACTGCGGGGCACCACGGCCTCGTTGACGGCGGCGGCGACGCCGGTGTTGGCGGCCGACACCTCGGCCACCACCACGTCCAGCGTGGTGGCGGCGGGCAGGGTGCGCGGCCGGCCGTTGACGGTCAGGGCGATGGTGTTCATGCGGGGACCTTGGGGGTGAAGCGGTCGGAGGTGAAGCGGCCGGGAGTGAAGTCGGCGGCCAGCGGCGGGAGTTCGCCGTCGGCCAGGTAGTCGGCGAGCAGGTCGGCGGTGACCGGGGTGAGCAGCACGCCGTTGCGGTAGTGCCCGGTCGCGGCGGCCAGGCCGTCCAGCGCGGTCGGGCCGAGCAGCGGCGCGTTGTCCGGCGAGCCCGGACGCAGGCCCGCGCCGGTCTCCACCAGCGGAAGTTCGGTGATGCCGGGCACCAACTCGTGGGCGTCCCTGAGCAGTTCGTAGACGCCGCCGGCGGTGACGGTGGTGTCGTGGCCCAACTCCTCGGTGGTCGCGCCGATCACCAGCTCGCCGTCGGCCCGCGGCACCAGGTACAGGTGCTGCCCGCGCACCACCGCCCGCACGTTCCGGGACAGGAACGGCCCGTACGCGCCGGTGGGCATCCGCAGCCGCAGCACCTGGCCCTTGACCGGGCGGACGGCCGGCAGCACCCCCGCCGGCAGGCCCGGCAGCAGGTGGCTGCGCGAACCGGCGGCCAGCACGGTGCGCCCCGCCGCCACCCGCTCGCCGCTCGACAGCCGCACGCCCGCCGCCCGGCCGTCCTCGACCAGCAGTTCGGCGGCCTCCGCCCGGTGGAACACCACGCCCGCCCGCTCGCAGGCGGCGACCAGCGCGGCGGCCAGCCGGCGGCCGTCCACCTGGTGGTCGTCGGCGACGTGCAGGCCGCCGCGCACGCCCGGCGCCAGCATCGGCTCCAGGCGGCGGCACTCGCGGCCGGTCAGCCACTGCGAGGCCAGCCCCAACCGGCCGTGGAAGGCGTGCAGTTCGCGCAGCTCGGCGCGGTCGTCGGAGTCCAGCGCGACGGCCAGCGTGCCGGTGGCCCGGTAGCCGGTGTCCAGGCCGGTCAGTTCGGTCAGCTCGGCGGCGAAGGCGGCGTAGCGCTCGTTCGACGCCATCCCCAGCCGCAGCAACGGCTCCTCGCCGTACTGCAGTTCGGTGACGGGGGCGAGCATGCCCGCGGCGACCTGCGCCGCGCCGCCGCCCGGGTGCGGGTCGGCCACCGCGACCGACAGGCCGCGCTGCGCGGTGCGCCAGGCGACACCGAGCCCGATGATGCCCCCGCCGACCACCAGGACGTCCAGCGCACGGGAATGTGCCACAGCGGTTGGATCTCCCTTCGCCGGCATGACCCGGATCAGGTTCGGACGGTCGCGGGCCGCCGCAGCCCGCCTCTCAGCCCGGTGCACCGGGCTCCCGTGTGACGTAGTACCCCCACCTTAACGCTGCCCCGTCCGGCCCCGGAGGCACCTGGGTAGGGTGGACGCCGTGGCTGAGCTGAAGGCAACGGACCGGGTCGTCGTGGTCGGCGCGGGCATGGCGGGCGCCCAGGCCGCCCTCGGACTGCGGCAGGGCGGCTGGCGGGGCCCGCTCGCCCTGGTCGGCGAGGAACTCCACCTGCCCTACGACCGCCCCCCGCTCTCCAAGGACGTGCTGCTCGGCAAGGCCGACGCCACCGCCTTCGAGATCGACTGGCATGAGCTGGGCGTCGACCTGCTCACCGGCCGCCGCGCCACCGGCCTGGAACCCGGCCTGCTGCACACCGACCGCGGCGGACTGCCCTACGACGCCCTGGTGATCGCCACCGGCGCCGCGCCCCGCACCCTCCCCGGCCTGCCCGGCGCCCGCACCCTGCGCACCGTCGACGACGCCCACGCGCTGCGCGCCGCGCTCACCCCCGGCCGCCGGATCGTCCTGGTCGGCGCGGGCTGGATCGGCGCCGAGACCGCCACCGTCGCCCGGCAGCTCGGCTGCCAGGTCACCGTGGTGGAGGCCGCCGCCGCCCCGCTGGCCGGCGCGCTGCCCGCCGAACTCGGCGCCCTGATGGCCGACTGGTACGCCGCCGCCGGCGTCGACCTACGCTGCGGCGCCGCCGTGGCCGGCGCCGCCGACGGCGGGGTGCTGCTCGCCGACGGCACCCACCTGCCCGCCGACGAGGTCGTGGTCGGCGTCGGCGCCCGCCCCGCCACCGACTGGCTGCTCGGCGGCCCGCTCGCCCCCGACCCCGACGGCACGCTCCCGGTCGACGACCGGCTGCGCACCGCCCTGCCCGGCGTCCTCGCGGCCGGCGACTGCGCCTCCTACCCCTCCGCCCGCTCCGGCACCCGGCTCGCCGTCCAGCACTGGGACCACGCCCTGCACTCCGGCGCCGCCGCCGCGGCCTCCCTGCTCGGCACCCTGGACGCCCCCTACGACCCCGTCCCGTACTTCTGGTCCGAGCAGTTCGGCCGCATGGTCCAGTACGCCGGACGGCACGCCGGGGCCGACCACCTGCTGTGGCGCGGCTCCCCGTCCGACCCGCACTGGACGGTGCTGTGGCTGCGCGACGGCGCGCTGGTCGCCCTGCTCGCCGTCGACCGGCCGCGCGACCTCGCCCAGGGCCGCCGCCTGATCGAACGCGGCGGCGCACTGGACCCGGCCCGCGCCGCCGACCCCGCCGTCCAGTTGAAGGCCGCCGCCCGGTAGCGCCTAGGCTGGTGCCGTGAGCGAGATTGATCCCAAGATTGACGCCCTGGTCCCCGCCTGGCTGTACCTGCCCGACATCGCGGAGCGGTGGGGCGTGGTGATCACCGAGGTCCGCGCCATGGTGAAGAACCGCACCCTGCTGGCCGTCCGCCGCGGCCCCAACAACTCCCTCCAGGTCCCCGCCGACTTCATCGAGGACGACGGCCCGGTCAAGCACCTGGTCGGCACCCTCACCGTGCTGCGCGACTGCGGCTTCTCCGACGAGGAGATCCTCGAGTGGATGTTCACCGAGGACGACTCGCTGCCCGGCAGCCCGATCCAGGCCCTGCGCGAGAACCGCGGCACCGAGGTCAAGCGCCGCGCCCAGGCCATGGCCCTGTGACGGCCGCCCCCACCGCCCGGCAGCGCCTGGCCGACGCCCGGCTCTACCTCTGCACCGACGCCCGCCGCGCCCAGGGCGACCTGCCCGAGTTCCTGGACGCGGTGCTCGCGGGCGGCGTCGACATCGTCCAGCTGCGCGACAAGGCGCTGGAGGCCAAGCAGGAGCTGGAGCACCTGGAGGTCTTCGCCGACGCGGCCCGCCGCCACGGCAGGCTGCTCGCCGTCAACGACCGCGCCGACGTCGCGTACGGCGCCCGCCCCGACGTGCTGCACCTCGGCCAGGACGACCTGCCGGTCGCCGTCGCCCGGCGCATCCTCGGCGAGGACGTGCTGATCGGCCGCTCCTGCCACGCCGAGGACGAGGTCGACACCGCGATGACCGAACCCGGCGTCGACTACTTCTGCACCGGCCCGGTCTGGCCCACCCCCACCAAGCCCGGCCGCCACGCCCCCGGCCTCGACCTGGTCCGCCACGCCGCCGCGCGGCGCCCCGAGCGCCCCTGGTTCGCCATCGGCGGCATCGACCAGGACAACCTCCAGCAGGTCCTCGACGCGGGCGCCACCCGGATCGTCGTGGTCCGCGCCCTCACCGCCGCCGAGGACCCGGGCGCGGCCGCCGCCGCCCTGGCCGCCCGCCTGCACTAGGCCCCCGCCCCGGGGGCGCCCGCCCGTCCCGCGCCCCACCAGGGGCGCGGGGAACCGCCCGTGGCGGAAGGGTCGCGGGGAGAGCCCCGGTGCCGGCGAGGAGCCCCGCCCTCCCGGCCGGAACCGTACGCGTGCCGTTCGCACTCCGTGCAGGCATGGAGTCCGTCCTCACGCCCGCCCGTCGCGCCCGCCGGGTCGCGCTGCTCGTCCCCGCGCTGCTCGCGGCCGCCGCCGTCGCCTTCCTCGCCCAGCGCCCGCTGGGCCGCCACCACGCCGGGTGGCACGGCTGGGTCGGCACCGTCAACGGCATCGTCTTCCTGGCGGCCGCCGCCCTGCCGGTGGCCGCCTTCGCGGTGTGGGCGCTGGCCCGCCGCCGCCGGGCGGCCGGCGTGGAGCCGGGCTGGGCGCGGCGCTCGGCGCTGGCCGAGGTCGGCGCGCTCTACGGGACGGTGCCCTGGGTGTGGATGATCCTGCTGCCGGGCGTCGACCCGGGCGGCCCGCGCCGCCGGGTCAACCTGGTGCCGCTGCACGACATCGCCGAGATCGTCGGCGCCGGGCCGCCCGCCACCGCGGCGGCCCAGATCGTCGGCAACACGCTGGTGTTCGCGGCGCTGGGCTTCCTGCTTCCGGTCCGCTCCGCGGCGTTCGCCTCGGTGTGGCGGATGCTGGCGCTCGGCGCGGCCTGCTCGGTGCTGGTGGAGGCCGCCCAGTACGTGCTGCGGCTGGACCGGGTCTCCTCGGTCGACGACGTGCTGCTGAACGCGGGCGGGGCGGCCCTCGCGGCCCTGGCCTCGCGCCGCTGGTGGCGCCGCCCGGCGGCCTGAGGCCCCTGTCAGTACTTGCGGACCGTCGCCGCGTCGGCCAGCGCCCGGAGCACCTCGCGGGTCGGGCCGTCGGCGACCGGGGCCGCGTCCAGGGCGGCCAGCGCCTCGGCGAGCAGTGCGTCGATCCGGGCCTCGACCAGCTCCGGGGCGCCGCTGAGGGTGATCAGGTCGCGCAGTTCGGCGATCCCGTCGGCGTCCAGGCCGGGTGCGCCGAGCCGGGCGTCCAGGTGGGCGGCGTCGGCCGGGCCCAGGCCGCGCATGGCGTGCGCGACCAGCAGGGTGCGCTTGCCCTCGCGCAGGTCGTCGCCGGCCGGCTTGCCGGTGACCGCCGGGTCGCCGAAGACGCCCAGCAGGTCGTCCCGGAGCTGGAACGCCTCGCCCAGCGGCAGGCCGAAGCCGCCCAGCGCGTCGACCAGGCCGGGAGAGGCCCCGGCCAGCAGCGCGCCGACCTGGAGCGGGCGCTCGATGGTGTACTTCGCGGACTTGTAGTGCAGGACTGTCCGGGCCCGGTCGACCGCCCCGTCGTCGGTGGAGTCGCCCGCGACCGGCTCCAGCACGTCCAGGTACTGGCCGAGCATGACCTCGGTGCGCATCAGGTCGAAGGCGGGCTTGGCGGCCGAGACGGCGGCCGACGGCAGCCCCGAGCGCTGGAACAGCTCGTCGCACCAGATCAGCAGCAGGTCGCCCAGCAGCACCGCCGCGGACGCCCCGTACTGCTCGCGGTCGCCGCGCCAGCCGCCCGCCCGGTGCAGGTTCTCGAAGCGGCGGTGCACGGCGGGCAGGCCCCGGCGGGTGTCGCTGCGGTCCATCAGGTCGTCGTGCACCAGGGCGCTGGCCTGCAGCAGCTCCAGCGCGGCCGCCGCGCGCTCGATCCCGGGCTCGTCCGCGGCGCCGCCGGCCGCCCGCCACCCCCAGTAGCAGAACGCCGGGCGCAGCCGCTTGCCGCCGTCGAGCAGGAAGTCGCGCAGCGCGTCGGCGACCGGGCCGAGCTGGTCGGAGATCCCGGAGAGCAGGGCCGTCCGCTCGACCATGAACGTGCCGAGGGTGCGGTTCACGCGGTCGCGCACGTCCTCCGCGTCGACGGGGTTGCGGGGAAGGCGGGTGGAGGAGGGCACCTGAGACTCCGGATCGTGGGGCTGACAGTCAGATTAACGCTCCGGTCGGGGTGACCCGTTCCACCGGCCGTCCGGCGGCCCTGAACCGTTCGGCCGAAAATCTCAAGTGGCGTCTCAGCGAGTGGACGGCGTTTGTCCGCGCCGAGCCGCCGACGGATAACCTTCCTGCATGGCACTCGGGATTCCCACCACCAGAAACGACCGCGCACAGACCGTGCGCGACCTGCTGGCGGCCGGCGACCGCTCCTTCTCCTTCGAGTTCATGCCCCCGCGCAACGAGGACGCCGAGCGCAAGCTGTGGGACGCGATCCGCCGCGTCGAGTGCCTGGAGCCCAACTTCGTCTGCATGACCTACGGCGCGGGCGGCTCCTCGCGCGGCCGCACCGTCGACCTGGTCGGCCGGATCGCCACCGAGACCACCCTCACCCCCGTCGCCCACCTCACCGCCGTCGACCACTCGGTCGCCGAACTGCGCAACATCATCGGCCAGTACGCCGACCAGAACGTGCGCAACGTCCTCGCGGTCCGCGGCGACCCGCCCGGCGACCCGATGGGCAGCTGGGTGCGCCACCCCGAGGGCGTCACCTACGCCGCCGAACTCGTCGAACTCATCAAGGGCATCGGCGACTTCTGCGTCGGCGTCGCGGCCTTCCCGCAGATGCACCCGCGCTCGGACAACTGGGACGACGACATCCGGCACTTCGTCGCCAAGTGCCGGGCCGGCGCCGACTACGCGATCACCCAGATGTTCTTCGAGGTCGAGGACTACCTGCGGCTGCGCGACCGGGTCGCCGCGGCCGGCTGCGAGACGCCGATCATCCCGGAGATCATGCCGGTCACCAACAGCCGCCAACTGGTGCGCTTCCCGCAGCTGTCCGGCTCGGACTTCCCCGACGACTTCCGCCGCAAGCTCGAGGCCGTCATCGACGACCCGGCCGCCGTCCGCGCCGCCGGCCTGGAACACGCGACCGCCATGGCCGAACGCCTCCTCGCCGAGGGCGCCCCGGGCCTGCACTTCATCACACTGAACCACTCCACCTCGACCCTGGAGATCTACCAGAACCTCGGCCTGCACACCCGCTGACTCCGCTGCGCGGGGCTTGGGGGCGGGTGGGTAGGTCGCTGCGCGGGGCTTGGGGGAGGCGGGAAGACCGCTGCGCGGGGCCTGGGGGTGGGCGGGATGAATACTCGCTGCGCCTGGCTATCTCCTGCTGCGCGGGGTCCGGGGCGGGTGGGGTGGAGGGCCTGGCGCGCCCGCGCCCCCCGCTGCGCGGAGCTTGGGGGCGGGTGGGGTGGATGCCTGGGCGGTGTTGTGCGGGGGCGGGGGTGTCCGGGATGAGGTGGTGTTCGTCCTGAGGCTGTACAGTCGCCCGCAACCGCGCGGTGATGGTGGCGTCTGGAGGTTGCGGGGATGGGCATCGGATACCTGCTCCTCTATGGCGCGCTGGCCCTGGTCGCGCTCTGGCTGACCGCCGAACTGCTGCTGCAGAACCGCGCCCCGCTGCACTGGCGGGCGCTCGCGCTGCTGGGTTTCCTGGGCGTGGTCGCCGGGATGCGCACCTCCTCGGTGGTGGTGATAGTGGCGGGCGCCGCCGGGTTCGGGCTCGGCCAGTTGATGGTGACCAACTCGGTGAAGCGCGGCCGCCCGGTGGGCTGGTCGCTGCGCCGCTCGGACGGCCGGCTGCCCGGTCCGCTGGCGAAGGTCCCGCTGCTGTCCGCCGCCACCGGCGGAACGGCCGCCGCGGTCGCCGCCCCGGAGCCGGTGGTGCCGGTCGGTGAGGTCGGGCCGGTCGAGGACGAGTCCCACGAGCCGTACGAGGCGCAGCCGGTCGGGTACGAGGAGTTCCAGCAGCTCGACGCGGGCGTCTACGTCCAGGAGCAGGCGGCCTACCAGGTCCCGCAGCAGCCGCAGTACGGCTACCAGCAGCAGGACTACGGCTACCAGCAGCAGTACGTCCAACAGCAACAGCAACAGCAACAGCAACAGCAACAGCAGCAGCCGCAGTTGCAGCTGATCGGCTACGACCAGTACGGGCAGCCGGTCTACCAGGACCCGTACACCCAGCAGCAGTACCAGCAGCCGTACGTCCCGCAGCAGCCCCAGCCGCAGCAGGACCAGAACTGGTACTACCAGCAGCAGTACTGACGGACCGTCAGGCCGGGCCGAGCAGCCCGGCGGTGATCGAGGCGGACATCCCGACCCGGGCCAGCCCGCCGCCGGGGTGGGCGTGCGCGCCGATCAGGTAGAGGCCGGGCGGGCCGGGCTGGTTGGCCTGGGCGAGGTGGCCGCCGGCCAGCGAGGGGGGCGGGACGGAGGCGGTGAGCCGGGTCTCCCGCCAGCGCAGCCGGGGGCGCAGGTCGAGTCCGGCGGTGGCCAGGTGGGCGAGCAACTCCCCGGCGTAGGCGTCCTGTTCGGCGGCGGTGGGGGTGAGGCTGGCGGGCACGGTGACGGTCAGGACGGCGGCCTCCGCGTCCGGGCCGGGGACGAGCGACGGGTCGTCCGGCCGGAGCACCTGCACGGTGGGGCGCTGCGGCAGGGTGCGGTCGGTGAACACCGCGCGGGCCTCGGCGGCCGGGTCCGCGGCGTGCACCACGGTGCGGTGCGCGGTGCCGGCCGGGCGGGCGCCGTCCAGGGCGAGCAGCACGGTGAACCGGCCCGGCGCGGGGTCGGCGGGTGCGGCGACGCCCAGGCCGGGGACGGCGGAGAGCACCGCGTCCGCGGTCAGCACCCCCGCGTCCGTGCGCACGCCGACGACCCGCCCGCCGTCCTGCTCCAGGGCCCGCACCGGGGTGTCGAAGCGGAACTCCACGCCGCGCTTCCCGCACCGCGCGAACACCGCGTCGGCGAGCGCCCGCAGGCCGCCGTCGACGTACCAGACGCCGAACGACTGCTCCATGTACGGCAGTACGGTCGCGGAGGCGGGCGCGGTCCGCGGGTCCAGCCCGTACCGCAGCGCGTACTCGCCGAGCAGTGCGGCCGGGCCGGGGCCGCCGCCGAGTTCGCGGGCCGCGTCGGCGAGGGTGGGCCGGGTGCGCGGCAGCAGCCGGGACAGGCCGCGGCGCGGCGGTACCGGGTAGGGGTCGGCCGGGTCGACGGCCGGGCGCGGCTCCTCCAGCAGCGGGCGGCGGGTGGCCTCCCAGACCGTGCGGCCCCGGTTGAGCAGGTCGCCCCAGCGCGCGCCGGTGCCCGCCCCGAAGGCCGCGTCCAGCGCCTGGCCGACGCCGCCCCGGGAGGCGTTCGGCAGCAGCAGCCCGGTGCCGTCCGGGAACAGGTGCCGGCTCTCCGGGTCCACCGGCCGCAGCCCGACCAGTTGTTCCAGCGGCTCGCGGCCGGTCTTCAGCGCCAGGTCCCGGTAGACGGCGGGCAGCGCGAGCAGCCCCGGCCCGGTGTCGAACCCGAACCCCTCCCGCCGGTACGACCCCACCTGCCCGCCGTGCGTCCCGGCCGCCTCCAGCACCGTCACCCGGTGCCCGAGGGTGGCCAACCGGGAAGCGGCGGCCAGACCGCCCATGCCTGCGCCGACGACGATGATCCGAGCCATGGCAGGAGATCCTATGCGCCCGGAGCGCACTCCCGACCCGCGACCGCCGTGCCGGCCCGCGACCGCCGTGCCGGCCCGCGACCGCCGTGCCGGCCCGCGACCGCCGCGCTAGCCCGCCACCGCCGCGCCCCCGCCCCGGCGGAGCGCCCGGCGCTCCTTGCGGCGCAGCCAGAACCGCCGGATCCGGGTGACCGCGAACCACACCACCAGCACGCCGAGGAACAGCAGGACGGCGGCGGCCGAGGCGGCCAGCCACGGGTGGAAGATCGCCAGGGTGACCAGGCCGGCCACCGAGAGGTCCTCGGCGAGGCTCAGCAGGATGTTGGAGGCCGGTTCGGGCGAGGTGTTGACGGCCATCCGCAGGCCCGCCTTGACGCCATGGCTGAGCAGGGCCGTCGTCCCGCCGACCGCGCCCGCCGCGACCTCGCCCAGCGAGCCCGGGTCGTGGGCGGCCAGCAGCGCGCCGACCGTCGCGCCCGCGATCGGGCGGACCACGGTGTGCACCGCGTCCCACACGGTGTCCACGTACGGGATCTTGTCGAGCACCGCCTCGCACAGGAACAGCAGCCCGGCGGCGAGCAGCACGTCGGTGCGCTCCAGTACCGGCGGCACCGAGTCGGCCCCGCCGAAGCGGCCGAACAGGCCGAGCAGCAGGACCACGGCGTACGCGTTGATCCCGCTCGCCCAACCGCTGGTGAAGATCAGCGGAACGGCTCCCACGCCGGCCCCCCTTCCACGCGCCCGCCCGGACCTCGGGCGGGACGCGCACACCGTACCCGGCCGGTCCCGCCGCGGGGGAGGGCCGGGAGGACGGGGGGACTGAGTATCCGTACTCAGATCACCGGTTGAGTACTCGCACGGATGGTCCGCGGGCCCCGCGCGACGGCAGAGTAGGGGGCACCGGGAAGGCCGCCGCCGGGCGGAGCCACCCGGAGCGCTCGGGGCCCGACCGCCGTTCAGGGGGAGCGGCGGCCGACACCACGGCCCGGAGCGCGACTAGCGGCCGGAACGAGGGGACCGGACACCGCCGACACGGGGCGGCGGAGTCCGGCCCCCTCCCCCAGGGGGGAGTTCCGGGGAGGCCGGCCGCGGGGGACGACGGAGCGGGGTTCGGGGGGACCCCGGGTTGTCAGACCCCCCGTTCACGATGGATGCATGCGCGGACCGACCGGTCCGGGCAAGGTCCGGAGTGAACGGGGGAGACCCATGACCATCAGTCGTCCTGAGCCTGTCGCCCGCCCTGCCGTCGATCAATCCGCCGCCGACCGATCCGCCGCCGACCGATCTGCCGGCCGATCCGCCGCGGACCGATCCGCCGACCGGCCCGCGGCCGGGCGGCCCGCCGTCGAGCAGCCCACCCTGCCCGCCTCCCGCGGCGGCGACGTCCACCCGGTGCTGCGCCGCGCCACCGCCCCGCCGGCCGCGCTCGAACTGCTCCGGCACGCGCACCGCACCCTGGTGCACGCCCGCGGCCGGCAGGACCCACTGGAGCGCTACGCCACCGCGCACCTCGCCGCGCTGCGCGCCACCGCCGCCGTGCTCGCCGTCCGCGGCCGCCCGGTGCGGGGCCCGCGCCGCCGCCAGGCGATCCGCCCGGCCTGGGAGCTGCTGCCCGAGGTCGCTCCCGAACTCGCCGAGTGGGCCGCCTACTTCGCGGCCGGGGCGCGCCGCCGGGCGGCCGCCGAGGCGGGCATCGCCGGCGCCGCCGGCGAACGGGACGCGGACGACCTGATCCGCAACACCGCCCTGTACCTGCGCATCGTGGAGCGGATCCTGGCCCTGCACCCCTGACGTCCGGCCCCCGCCGCCCGGCGCTGCGCCGCACCCCCGTCCGGTGGATCCCGGCGGATAAGGTGGAGGCGTTCCCGCCGTGGAAGACCTGCCACGCGGAAGACCTGTCCAGAGGGGTGCCGCCTTGTATCCGACTCGTCCCCGCAGTGCACTGCGTACCGCCGTGGTGTGGGAGGTGGTGCGGGAGGCGCTGGAGCGCCGCGCCGCCGCGCTCGGGCGGCCGGTCCTGGAGGTCGTCGACACCGGCGGCGGCACCGGCAACTTCGCCGTGCCGGTGGCCAGGCTCGGCCACCGGGTGACGGTGGTGGACCCGAGCCCCGACGCGCTGTTCGCGCTGGAGCGCCGGGCCGCCGAGGCGGGCGTCACCGAGCTGGTCCGGGCCGTCCAGGGCGACGCGCAGACGCTGCCCGAGCTGGTCCCGGCCGGATCGGTCGACGCGGTGCTCTGCCACGGCGTCCTGGAGGTCGTCGACGACCCGGCCGAGGCGCTGCGCAACCTGGTCGGCACCCTCGGCGAGGGCGGCCTGGTCAGCCTGCTCGCCGCCAACCGGAACGGCGCCGTGCTGGCCCGCGCGGTGGCCGGCCATTTCACCGAGGCCCGCACCGCGCTGGACGCCGCGGACGGCCGCTGGGGCGCCGGGGACCCGATGCCCCGCCGCTTCACCGGCGAGCAGCTGGACGCGCTGGCCGCCGACGCCGGGCTGCGGGTCACCTCGGTGCACGGCATCCGGGTGTTCGCCGACCTCGTCCCCGGCGTCCTGGTCGACACCGAGCCCGGCGCGCTGGACGCCCTGCTCAAGCTCGAACTCGCGGCCGCCGAGCAGCCCGCCTTCCACGCCGTCGCCACCCAGCTGCACCTGCTCGCCGAGGCGATCTGATCCGCTCCGGGGGGCACCAAGCGCGCCCCCCGCTCGTTGCCGGGGTGCGGGCCGCCGACGCGGTGGCCCGCACCACGCCTGATTGACCACGCCGAACCGCGGCCGTGGACCGTATGATCTGGGTAAAGCCGGTAAGCATGACGGCCAGACCGGTGGGGCATATGGACCACACAGGCCCGAGCCAGGGGTGGCGGACCGGTCGCCCCGCGACCGACGAGTAGGAGGACTCCGTGCCGCTCTCGGAGCACGAGCAGCGACTGCTCGAGCAGATGGAGCGAGCGCTGTACGCCGAAGATCCCAAGTTCGCGTCAGCGCTCGAGGGAACCGGCCTGCACACCTACACCCGTCGGCGGGTCTACCTGGCCGTGGCGGGGTTCGTGGCGGGCATCGCGCTGCTCATGGGCGGCCTGGTCGCGCAGGTCATCTGGGTCAGTGTGATCGGGTTCCTGGTGATGCTTGGTTGTGCGGTGCTCGCGGTCACCGCGTGGCGCCGGGGCCCCGCCGGGCACGGACCACGGCAGGCGGCCGCGCCACGCCGGAAGTCCGGCATGGTGGACCGAATGGAACAGCGCTGGCAGCGGCGCCGCGACGAACAGAGCGGCCTGTAGCGGCGATCCCGACAACGCGATCCGCACGAAGCGATCGCACCACGTGGACCGCACCACGTGAACCGCAGGACGTGATCCGCCCCGGGAGGGGGTTCCCTCCCGGGGCGGATCCCTGTGCGCGCGGGGGCGCTACCCCTGCTTCTTCCGCCGCCGGAACGGCTTGGCCAGGGCGGCCCGGACCGCCGCCACCCGTTCGGCCGTGCGCTCCCGGCGGGCCGCGGCGCGGTCCTGGGCGCGCCACCACAGGCGCACCGCGGAGGCGGGCAGCAGCAGCGCGCGCAGCCGCCGGACGCGGGTGGCGCGGACCATCAGCGCCTCCCGGGCGGTGCGGACGTCGGCGTCCAGCTGCGGGGGCGCGTCGGATTCCCGGGCGTACATGACGCGCTCGGTGGCGAGGGCCACCCGGCCCGCCGCGGCCGCCGAGTCCGGGTCGAGGCGGACGTCCTCGGCCAGCCGGCGCACCGCGTTGCGCGGGGTGCGGGCCTCGTCCGGGGGGATGCCCAGGTCCCAGGCGGAGTCCACGAGTTCGGCCCAGGCGGCGAGCACCTGCTCGTCGGTGAGCCGCGGCCCGCCGGTGCCGGGCCGACGGCGGCCGGTGCCGAGGCGGCGCCGGCGCAGCCTGGAGCGCCAGACCATCGGGAAGGACAGCACCGCCAGCACCACCAGGACGCCCAGCACGGTCACCAGGGCCGGCCAGGTCCGCCACCAGGGCGTCTCGACGACCTGGTGCTCGACCACGGCCTGCTCGTCGCCGCAGTCGCCCAGCCGGTGCTGCTGCGGGGGGCAGCTGCTGGAGGCGGACGGCTGGGCGGAGGGCTGCTCGCTCGGCGCGGCGCTGCTGGGCGCGGTGCTGGGCGCGCTGCTGGGCGCGGTCTGCTGCAGGGAGTACAGCGGGGTGGTGCCCCGGTTCGGGGTGGGCTCGAAGCGCATCCAGCCGAAGCCGTTGAAGTACAGCTCGGGCCAGGCGTGGTAGTTGGAGCTGCGCACCACCCGGTTGCCGCCGCTGCCGCTGCCCGGGGTGAAGCCGATCGCGACCCGGGCGGGGATGCCCAGCGAGCGGGACATCGCGGCCATGGTGGCGGCGAAGTGGACGCAGAAGCCCTCCTTGTCCTGGAGGAACTTGGCGATGGCGTCCGGCCCGGTACGCGAGTCGATCTTGGTGTTGTAGGTGAAGCCGCCGCTGGTGAAGTACTGCTGCAGGGCGACGGCCCGGTCGTACGGGGTGTTCTTGCCCCGGGTGACGTCCTTGGCGGTGTCGGCGACCACCGACGGCAGGTTGGACGGCAGCTCCAGGTAGCGCCCGGTGATGTCGGCGGGCGCGGGCCCGGCGTTGCGCAGCTGGGCCGCGGTGGCGTTGACGGACACCGAGCCGACCGAGTAGCTGAGCCCCTTGCTCTTCTGGCCGTTGGTGCCGCTGACGGTCCGCCCGACCGGGTCGAAGCGCCAGTTCGCGGTGGACGGCAGTTCCACCCAGGACATCGGGTAGGGCATCGGGAGCCAGGCGGTGCTCAGCTGGTCGGAGATGGTGATGTTGGTGCGGACCGAGGTGGTCGGCAGGTTCGGCATCAGGCCCTCGGGGCCCGGCACGGTGGTCGGCATCGGCTGCAGGTCCTGCTCGCCGGTCAGCCACTCCTGGCCGTTGAACTCGCTGAGCTCGGCGATCCGCAGGTAGAGCTGGTCGGCCTCGGGCGAGTCGGTGGAGAAGGTCAGCAGCTCGGTGTCGTCGCTGGAGCGCAGGTTGGCGGTGAGCGCGACGACCAGGTTGAGCGAGCGGACGCCGTCCTTGCCGTCCCCGGTGCCGCCGCCGGCCTGGTCGCTGTGGCTGCCCAGGTCGCCGAACATCCCGCTGCCGACCGCCGGGACGAACACCGGCAGCAGGACGGCGGCGGTCAGCGCGATCACGCCGATCCGGCGGCCGCCGTTGGACAGCGCCACCGCGGAGCGGCCGGTGCCGTGGAAGACCCGGCCCCAGCGGGTCAGCCGGTCCTGGCCCTCGGTGTACAGCAGGGCCAGGTAGCCCGCCGCCGCGAACAGGAACCACAGCCACATGCCGCCCGGCGACTCGGCCAGGCCGCCGGCCACCGAGTACAGGGCGAGCAGCGGCAGGCCCGCGGCCGCGGCCCGGCGGTAGGTGACCGCCAGCGCGTCGACCAGCACGGCCACCAAGGCCACCGAGCCGACCACGATCAGCCGCAGGCCGTCGGTGGCCGGGGCGGGGATCGCGTAATCCTGGACGTCGGTGCCGCCCTGGCTCAGCAGCGAGGAGATCCGGTCCACCGCGTCCGGTCCGGGCAGCAGGCCGAAGGCCATCGAGGACTGCACGGTGGTGAGCATCAGCACGTACAGCACCACGACCAGCTGCAGCGGCGTCACCAGGGCCCGGGGCAGCGGCAGGGCGCGCAGCCCGGCCCCGGCCCCGGCCGCGACGGCGACCATCAGCAGCCCGTGCGGGGCCAGCGCGAAGGAGTCCTGGAACAGCGGGGACAGGCAGAGCGCGGCCAGGGCGGTGGCCAGGGCCGCGCAGAGCGTCAACTTGGCCCGGGTGGTCAAGCGCCGACCTCGTCTCGGTAGGGAACGGTGGTGTTCTGGGTGCGGTCCGCGGCCCGCCACAGCGCGGGCAGCGAGTCGCCGGCCCGCACCGGCAGCACGGTCCAGCCGGACTCGCGCAGCCTGGTGACCCGGGCCCCGAACGGTTCGTCCGGGGCGTTCGGCATCAGGTGCCGCAGGCCCGACCAGGTGCCGGTGTCCAGCAGCAGCACGACGGCGCCGCCGGTGCGCCGGCGCAGCCGGGCCAGCCGGTCCACCTGCTCCTCGTCGAGGTCGCCGACGACGGCCACCAGCAGGCCCTCGCCGCCCAGACGCAGCACCTCCTCGGCGCGCGCCAGGGTGCCGCCGTCGGAGTGCTCGACCACGGCCAGCGCGTCCAGCAGCATGCCGACGGACTCGGCGGCGCCGGCGCCGTCGCCGCTCGTGCCGGCGCCGGGCACCGAGAAGCCGGTGTCGGTGAGCAGCCGGGTGCGGTAGCCGCGCTGCACCAGGTCGACCGCGACCGAGGCGGCGCAGGACACCCCCCACTCGAACGAGGACGCCGGGCCGGAGCCGCGGTGCGCGGTCTGCCGGGTGTCCAGCAGCACGGTGGCGCGGGCCTGCAGCGGCTGCTCCTCCCGGCGGACCATCAGCTCGCCGTAGCGGGCGGTGGACTTCCAGTGCACCCGGCGCAGGTCGTCGCCGTGCCGGTACTCGCGCGGGATGACGTCGTCGTCGCCGGCCAGCGCCAGGGTGTGGCTGTTGGAGTCGCCCTGCCCGGTGGACTCGCCGGGCAGCCGCACCGGCGGGAGGTTCTGGACCTGCGGGACGACGGTCAGCACGTCGGCGGCGCTGAACGCGCGGGTCAGCTCGCACATCCCGAACGGGTCGGACAGCCGCAGCTGCAGCGGGCCCAGCGGGTAGCGGCCGCGCAGGTCCGAGCGGACCCGGTAGGACACCTCGCGGAAGCCGCGCGGCTCGACCCGGTCCAGCACGAAGCGCGGGCGCGGGCCCAGCACGTACGGGACCTTGTCCTCCAGCAGCAGCAGGCCGGTGGGCACCCGGGAGACGTTGTCCAGCCGCAGGTGCACCCGGGCCTCCTGGCCGGCCGCGGCCCGGTGCGGGCTGAGCCGGCGGCCGGAGGCCACCCGGTAGCGGGTGCGCACCAGCATCCCGGCGGCCGCCAGCGGGAGCACCGCCAGCAGCACGCCGACCTGGAACAGCGCGGCCTGGCCGAACACGAACGCGCACAGCGCGGCGGTCACACCGGCCGCGAGGAAGGAGCGCCCCCGGGTGGTGAGTCCGCGCAGCGCGGCGCGGACCCCGGCGGCGCGGGCGGGGCGTGCCACCTCAGCGGCCCTGCGGGCGCGGGATCGGCAGTCGGGCCACCAGGTCGAGCACGACCTGCTCGACCGTGCGGCGGCTCAGCTGGGTCTCCGAGGTCGGCAGCAGGCGGTGCGCCAGCACCGGGGCGGCGAGCACCTGGATGTCGTCCGGGAGCACGTAGTCGCGGCCCTCCAGGGCGGCGTGCGCGCGGGCCGCCCGGACGAGGTGCAGGGTGGCCCGGGGGGAGGCGCCGAGCCGCAGCTCGGGGCTGGTGCGGGTGGCGGCGACCAGGTCGACGGCGTAGCGGCGGACCGGGTCGGCGACGTAGACGGTCTTCACCAGGTCGATCAGCTTGAGCAGGTCGGAGGCGTGCGCGACCGGCTGCAGGTCGTCCAGCGGGTTGGCCGCGGAGTGCAGGTCGAGCATCGCGAACTCGGCCTCGGCGCTGGGGTAGCCGATCGAGATCCGGGCCATGAAGCGGTCGCGCTGGGCCTCGGGCAGGGCGTAGGTGCCCTCCATCTCCACCGGGTTCTGGGTGGCGATCACCATGAACGGCGAGGGCAGCTCGTGGGTGGTGCCGTCGATGGTGACCTGGCGCTCCTCCATCGACTCCAGCAGCGCGGACTGGGTCTTCGGCGAGGCCCGGTTGATCTCGTCGCCGACCACGATCTGCGCGAAGATCGCGCCCGGCCGGAACTCGAAGTCGCGCTGGTGCTGGTCGAACACGTTGGTGCCGGTCACGTCGGACGGCAGCAGGTCGGGCGTGAACTGGATCCGGCGCACCGTGCAGTCCACCGAGCGGGCAAGCGTCTTGGCGAGCATGGTCTTGCCGACGCCCGGCACGTCCTCCAGCAGCAGGTGGCCCTCGGCGAGGAGCACCGTCAGGGCGATCCGGACCGCCTCCGGCTTGCCCTCGATCACGCTTTCCACGGACTTCCGGACCCGGTCGACCACCGCCGCCAGCTCCGCCATCCCGGCTGATTCCCGCCGGTCGTAGCGGCCCGGCTCCGGCTGCTCCGTGCCCTGTCCGTTGATGGTCGTCACCCGTACGCTCCCATGTTGCACAGTCGCCGGGCGGCTGGTTCGAGCCCGGCCCACCCCGAATACCTGGCGCATTCTTCCCTGTCCCACGGCCAGAAGTCACCCGCCCGGTCGACACGCGAAGGCTGTCCCGGTTTGGGACGGGCCACGGGCCCCGGCGGTTCGCCGCGGAGCGGGGAATCCCGCGGAGCGGACGGCCGCCGCCCGCCGTCCGGAGCCGTTCGGACGGCTTCGCCCCGGTTCGCCCGGCGCGCCCGCCCCGCCCCCGCGCCCCGCCCCCGGCCGGCCCCCGCACCCCCGCGGTGCCCCCGCCCAGCGGCCCGACCTGCGCGAACCGGTACGGCCGCCCGGGTGGTGCGCCGGAGCGGAGCGTTGACTGGCGGAGCGCGGGCGATAGGCTGCAGGCGCAGTGGAGCACGGCGGACGGCGCCCGGCAACCGGGCGGTGCGGCCGCTCTCCGCGCCGGGCCGACCCGCCCGTACGCAGCCCGCGGCCTCCTCCCGCTCCGTGCCCACCTGGCGCACCTTCCCCGGTGCCGGGCGGTCGCTCCTTCCCCCGAGCGAGCGGGCGGGGACCACGGGCGGCGTGCGGCCCCGCCCGCCCGGTGCGCGAGAATGGCCCGGCCACACCGCACCTGAGGAAGGGCCCCGCCCCCGTATGAGTACCGACAGCCCCGCCCCCCGGCACATCCCGGTGATGCTGGAGCGCTGCCTGGACGCCCTCGCCCCGGCGATCTCGGCGCCCGGCGCCGTCGTGGTGGACGCCACCCTGGGCCTGGGCGGCCACAGCGAGGCCCTGCTGACCCGCTTCCCGGACGTCCGCCTGATCGCCGTCGACCGCGACCCGCGGGCCCTGGAGCTCTCCGCCCGGCGGCTCGCCCCGTTCGGCGACCGGGCCACCCTGGTGCACGCCGTGTACGACGAGATCCCGCGCGTCCTGGACGAGTTGGGCGTCCCCGAGGTGCACGGCGTGCTGTTCGACCTCGGCGTCTCCTCGATGCAATTGGACGAGGCCGACCGCGGCTTC
The DNA here is from genome assembly GCF_042670125.1 of Kitasatospora sp. NPDC057198. Lineage (NCBI taxonomy): Bacteria > Bacillati > Actinomycetota > Actinomycetes > Kitasatosporales > Streptomycetaceae > Kitasatospora > Kitasatospora sp. NPDC057198. The sequence goes on from NZ_JBHUWH010000040.1 coordinate 28,570, forward strand.
GCCTACGCCCAGGACGCCCCGCTGGACATGCGGATGGACCAGACCCGCGGCATCTCCGCCGCCGAGGTCCTCAACACCTACAGCCACGGCGACCTGGCCCGGATCCTCAAGGTCTACGGCGAGGAGCGGTTCGCCGGGAAGATCGCCTCCGCGGTGCTGCGCGAGCGCGAGCGGGAACCGTTCACCACCAGTGCTCGTCTTGTGGAGTTGGTGCGCAACGCCATCCCGGCGGCCACCCGGCGCACCGGCGGCAACCCGGCCAAGCGGACCTTCCAGGCGCTGCGGATCGAGGTCAACGGCGAGCTGGAGGTGCTGGACCGGGCGATCCCCGGGGCGCTGGACGCCCTCGCGGTGGGCGGCCGGATCGTGGTGATGTCCTACCAGTCGCTGGAGGACCGCCTGGTCAAGCAGTACCTCCAGGCCGGGGCCACCTCCACCGCCCCGCCGGGCCTGCCGATCGTCCCCGAGGAGCTCCAGCCCTGGCTGAAACTCCTCACCCGCGGAGCCGAACTGGCCACCGAGGAGGAGATCGAGGAGAACCGGCGCGCCGCGCCCGTGCGGCTGCGCGTGGCGGAGAGGATCAGACGGACCCGGAGGTAGCCAGCCGCCGGGAACAGCGGAGCGAAGGGGAGTGGAGCGGTGCCGGTGGCCGGCGAGCGGACCAGGGGGAGCGTTCCCGGGCAGGGGGGCAGGGCGCGGATCACCGTCCGCCCCGGAGCGCGCTCGATGCGGGGGCGCACCCCGTTCGCGGTGCTGGTGGTCGCCCTGCTGTCGGCCGGGCTGCTCGGGCTGCTGATGCTCAACACCGCCCTCAACGAAGGCTCGTTCACGCTCTCCCGGCTCAAGAAGCAGACCACCGAGGCCACCGACCAGCAGCAGACCCTCCAGCAGCAGATCGCCCAGCAGTCCGCGCCCGACGCGCTGGAGCGGCGGGCCCGCGAACTCGGCATGGTTCCCGGCGGCGACCCGGCCTTCCTCAACCCGGACGGCACGGTGAACGGCACCGCCAAGCCCGCCCAGGACAAGCCGCCGGTGCCGCGCCCCAGCACCGCCGCCCCCTCCGCCGCCGGCTCTCCCGACCCCGCCGCGTCCGGCTCCGCCTCGCCCTCGCCCGGCGCGAGCCCCGCCGACCCCGGCATCGACCTCGCCCCGGCCCCGCCGCCCGGTGCCCAGCCCGGTGCCCAGGCCGGCCCCTCCGGCAGCCCGTCCGCCGGGGCGCAGCGGTGAGCCGCCCGCCCGGCGACGCCCCCCGTCCGCGCCGCACCCCGCCCGCCGGCACCGGCCGCTCCGGTTCCGGCCGCCCCGGCCGCCCCGCCG
>NZ_JBHUWH010000041.1:0-29686 GCF_042670125.1 Kitasatospora sp. NPDC057198
GGCCCCGGTCGATTCCTCGACCGGGGCCTTCGTACGCTGGGGTGAGTGACGGGACTCGAACCCGCGGCCACCTGGACCACAACCAGGTGCTCTACCAACTGAGCTACACCCACCATCTGTCAGGTGCTTTCCCGCTTGCGCGTTCCCGCTCCGACAGGAAGAACTCTACAGGATGCCGAGGGGTGCTCGCGCCAGGGTTTTCCCGACCGCTCGGACCGCGGTGCTGGTCAGCTGGTGGGCAGCTGGTGGCGGGCGGCGATCTCCCGCGCGGTGTCGGTGTCCGGGCCGGGCTGCGGGACGAACACGGCCTCGCGGTAGTACCGGAGTTCGGCGATCGACTCGCGGATGTCGGCCAGCGCGCGGTGGCTGCCGCCCTTCTGCGGGCTGTTGTAGTAGGCGCGCGGGTACCAGCGGCGGGCCAGCTCCTTGATCGAGGAGACGTCCACGATCCGGTAGTGCAGGTGCCCCTCCAGCTCCGGCATGTCCCGGGACAGGAAGCCGCGGTCGGTGGCCACCGAGTTCCCGCACAGCGGGGTCCTGCCGGCCTCCGGGACGTGCTCGCGGACGTACGCCAGCACCCGCTCCTGGGCCTCGGCCATGGTCAGGCCGTCCGCGAGCTCGTCGAGCAGGCCCGAGGCGGTGTGCATCTGCCGCACCACCTCGGGCATGCCCTCCAGCGCCTCGGCGGGCGGGCGGATGATCACATCCACGCCTTCGCCGAGCACGTTCAGCTCGGAGTCGGTCACCAGGGCGGCGACCTCGATCAGGGCGTCCCGATCGAGGTCGAGGCCGGTCATCTCACAGTCGATCCATACCAGACGGTCATTCACGCCCTCACCCTACGGCGCGGTCGCGCGCCCCCGACACCGCACGCGCCCCGTCCGGGGCGAAGCCCGCCGCCCCGCGCTCCGGCTCGGCCTCGGGGCGGTGCGCCCCCTGCCGCTCCCGGGCGCTCGGCTGCTTGCCGTCCGCGTCCTCCGCGACGGCGTGCTCCACCGGACGGTCCGGACGCTCCGCCGGACCCGACCCGCGCCCGCCCGGGTACGCCGCACTCGGCCGCACCGGCTGCCCCGGCGAGGGCTGCGCGTGCGCGTGCGCGTGCGCGGGCGGCGGGCCCTGGTGGGTGCCCTGGTGGGTGCCCTGGTGCGCACCCCCGGGCTGTCCGTACTGGCCGGGCTGGGCCGGTTGGCCCGGCTGCCCGGGGTGGCTGCCCGGCGCGGCCGGGTGCGTGCCGCGGCCCGCGTACCGGGGGTCACCCGGGCGCTCCGGCCCGCGCGGACCGAAGGAACCCGCCGGCGGACCGGCCTGCGGCGGCACCAGCGGACGCGGACGCTGCCGCCCCGCCACGCCCCCGCCGGGACCGTTCGCCCCGCCGGCCGCACCGCCACCGCCCGGCAGCTGCTGACCGTGCGTCACCTGCTGGCCGTGCGGCAGCGACCCGTGCCCGGAAGGCCCGTGCCCGGTGGACCCGTGCGGCGCCTGCGGGTGCCCGACCGGGCCCGCGCCGCGCTCGACCGGTGCGCCGGTCGCCGACTGCGCCGCCACCGGGCCGCCGGCCGCCGGACGCCGGGCCCGGAAGGTGGTCCGGTACGCGGCCGGGGAGACCCCGAGCTGCCGCCGGAAGTGCCCGCGCAGCGCCACCGGCGAGCGGAAGCCGCAGCGGCGGGCGACGTCGTCCACCGACAGGTCGGAGGTCTCCAGCAACCGCTGCGCCTGCAGCACCCGCTGGGTGATCAGCCACTGCAGCGGCGCGCTGCCGGTCAGGGTGCGGAACCGGCGGTCGAAGGTGCGCCGCGACATGTAGGCGCGGGCCGCCAGCACCTCCACGTCGAACTGCTGGTTGAGGTTCTCCAGCGCCCAGGTGACCACTTCGGCCAACGGGTCGTTGCCGATCTCCTCAGGTAAAGACTGGTCGATGTACTGGGCCTGACCTCCGCCGCCGCGACGGTTCGGCACCACCAGCCGGCGGGCCAGCGCGTTGGCGGCCTCGGCGCCGTGGTCGCTGCGGACCACGTGCAGGCAGAGGTCGATGCCCGCCGCGGTGCCCGCGGAGGTGAGGACGTCGCCGTCGTCCACGAACAGCTCGCGCGGGTCGACGTGGACCCGCGGGTAGCGCTTCGCCAGCGTCGGCGCGTACATCCAGTGCGTGGTGGCCGGACGCCCGTCCAGCAGCCCGGCGGCGGCCAGCACGAAGGCACCGGTGCACAGGCCGATGATCCGGGCGCCCTCGTGGTGGGCCTTGCGCAGCGCGGCGATCGCCTCGACCGGCGGCGGCTGCGAGATCGACCGCCAGGCCGGGACCACGATGGTGCCCGCCCGGGACAGCGCCTCCAGCCCGTACGGGGCGGTCAGCGTCAGCCCACCGGTGGTGGTCAGCGGGCCCTCCTCGCCGGCGCACACCAGCAGCCGGTAGCGGGGGACGCCGGCGTCCTGCCGGTCCACGCCGAAGACCGACAGCGGGATCGAGCTCTCGAAGATCGGCGCCCCGCTGAACAGCAGCACCGCCACCGTCTCCCGGCGGCGCCGGCCCGCGAGCTTGCGCGGGGAGGACGCGGACAGCACACCGGGGCCGGAGGCGGCGGGGAGCACGTCCGTCGCGGCGCCGCCGTGACCGCCCGGGGCGAGGCCGCCGTGGCCGCCCGGGGCGAGGCCGCCGTGGCCGCCCGGGGCGAGGCCGCCGTGGCCGCCCGGGGCGAGGCCGCCGTGGCCGCCGTGGCTGGTGCCGGTCGCCGAGGGGTACTGACCGCCCGTCATCGGCCCGCTCATCGACCCGCTGCCGCCCAGGAGCTGGCCGCCGCTCGGCCCGCCTCCTGGTCCGGCGGCCGGTGAACCGGTCGACGTGCCACCGAACTTGCCGAGTCTCGCCGTGCCACCGGGATAGGACGACGGCTGGCGGCCGCTTTCAGGACCCGCGTCGCTCCTGCTCACCCTGCTCAAGGCGCTCCAGCCCCCTCGGTGGTGTGGTGGTCTCGGCTGCCGCTCTGCGAGCCAAGATCGAATCTACTTGGTGGACCGTTGCCGTTGTGACAAGTTCACCATCCGGCGCTATGTCGACATGGCAATTTGGCGTGAAGCATTCGATCACGAAGCGTGGCACCCGTCGACCCCGCTGTGAAGGGGGCGCGAACAAGCGTGGCCGGTTGTCGCACGACGCTCCGGCGATTCGCCCGTCGGGGGTGCACCCACCGTCCGCTGTGTGCTGCGGATTTGCCCGAACGGCAGGGGAGCGGCGCAAGTTGGCCGAAAACATACGGTTCGAATCGGGGGCGTGAAACCGCCTTCCACGCGCCACAGCGCACACCTGAGCCATGATCTCCGCGCCCCGTCAGCCCCCCGGTTCAACCCGAACCGGCCACTCCTGAACGCTCCTCACCTCACACTCCGTCACTTCAAACTCCTCGTTCCACTTACACCTCATCAACACCAGCAGCCCCACCGGCCCCGACCACCCCGCCGATCCGCCCGCACCCCGGCCGACCCACCCCGCCGACCCGGGCGCCGCACATTCGTCCGAATCCGATCCCTCCTCCGGACCGGGGAATCGGGGGACCACGGCCCGCTCACCGTCGCCCACGCCCCAGGCCGGACAGACACCGCAGACACCCCCAGCCCTCCGCCGAGCCGCCACGGATCGAGCCCTTCCCGGCCCGCCGTCCCGGATACCCCCGGGCTGCAACGGGCCGCGGCGGGCCGCGGCGGACCGATGGCTGAAACCGCCGGGCACACCAGGCCGTTGAGCCGACCCCGACGTGGCTCGGGCCCTGATGCCGACCCCGCCCCTGACACCGGTACTGCGCGGTCGGCGGGTCGGCGGGGCGCCGTCCGCGACGCCGAAGCCCTCCTGGGGACGCCCCGGGGCTTCCAGGGCGGCCACGGACGGCTACGCGGCTGTGCCACGTCCGTGCGGTGCACCACTGGCACGCGCTGCTCGGCGGCTCCCCAGGTGCGGGCCCCTCGCCGTAGACGAACGCCAGTCGCACCACCGCCACCACCACACCGCCACCATCGGCGGCCGCCTGCTTCCGCCCGTGCCTCGGACGCCGCGCCCACCCCCGCCAGTCCGTCTCCCGCACGGCTCACCGGCCACCACCTCGACCCCGCACCGCAGTCGGGCCGGCCCGCCCCGCCGACCGCAGCACCAGCCGACAACCGACACTCGCCGCCGCGTCCGTACCCACCGTGCCCGTCCCCGTCGTTTCCGGCACGGTCCGACCGGGTCCGACCGATCCGTCGAATCGGTGCCCCCGCCGCCGGAGTCGCCCGCTCCGAACCGTTGGACCTGCGTCTCCGGGCCGGTCGCTCCGGCCCGGAAACCACTCCGGGGCCCGGCGGAGGGGCCGCAAGGCCCTCTCGGACCTCGGACCTCGGATCGGGGCCAGGCCACACCACTCCGGACCCCGGAAGGGTGACCACGTGCCCGGTGCTCACCGATGTCTTCGCTCGCTCCCGAGCCCGCCGCACCTCTGCCGACCTCGGCCTGTCGCCGGAGGAGGTTGCCCCCTGGCCGGACGCTCCGACGACTACTACGCGCGGCCCGAACAGCGCCGCGGCCCCAGCCGACCTCGTAACTGCCCGCTGCCCCGGTTCAGGTCCATGACTGATCGAAGGCGAACGCGACCGCCGTGCCGCCAGAGCCCGTTGGACCACCTGTGCCCCTGGGCGCTGCTGTTCCTCGACCGGAGCCCGCTGCCGGCCGCGGTCTCCGGCGGACCTGTCCGCACCGCCGCCTCCGCAAGCCAGAGCCGGTGGCTCCTGGCGTACACCGCCCCGCCGGGCAGCGAGATCGCGGACCGCCTCGGTCTCCTGCCCGCCCTAGACGTCGAGGCGGACTCCGTAAAACCAATGACTCTCCGTCAACTCCCTTACTCCAAAGAGCGAAATACTCGGTGCCGAAGCCGGCTCGACCGAACTGCCGGTGCGGCGCGACAGCGCGGGCAGTGCGAACGGATCAGCCCGTGGCCGCCGAGGTGGCCGGTGGTGCGAGCGGCACGGTCTTCGCCATGGGCGCTGCCATGGGGGTGCTCAGGGGGATCGCCGGGGCGAGGGGCTGGGGGGTCGGCTGGGGGAGCGGGGCACCCGGGGCGGTCGAGGCGATGCGGGTGGCCGTCGGGGCCAGCCGGGAGGCCGGGATGGCGAGGTGGCCGCGCGACAACTGGGTACGGCCTGCCGCGGATGCGGCGAACCCCCTTCTGGAGTTGGGGAGTTCAGCCCTGGAGAGGATCACCTGGACCGCTTCCGGCAGGCTCGGCGCGCTGATCGTCGGGCGGTAGGCCCGTTCGGCCCAGGGGCGCCCGTGGTGCAGCCACGCGCTGCGCAGTCCGGTGGCCGCTGCCCCCGCGATGTCGGCCGGACCGTAGTCGCCGACCATCCAGGTCTGTGCCTTCCAGTCCCCGGCGGGACGGAAGTCGCACCGCCGCGCCGCGATCTCGAAGATCAGCGGGTCCGGCTTGAGGCAATGGGCCTCCTCCGAGATGACCCAGCCGTCCACCAGGGAGGCGAGCCCGGTCAGCCGGATCTTCTCCAGTTGGGGGAGCGTTCCGCCGTTGCTGACGATCCCCAGCGTCCACCCCGCCTCGCGTGCCTTCCGGAGCGCCGCGACGTGTGAATCCGGGCACTGGATACGCGAGTTGATGCCGAGCCGGTAGTGCTCGAGCATCGAATCGACCGAACGGTCGAAGCCGTAGCGGCGCTTCGCCGCACCCAGTACCGTGCTGCGCGGCACGTAGCCGCTGCCGTCGAGCATGACCAGCCAGTCGAGGTCTTCGGCGGGCAGGCCGTTCTCGGCGAGGAAGTCCTCCGCCCACGCCCGAAACGCGGCGTCCCTGGGCAGCAGGGTGTTGTCGAGGTCGAGCAGGAGCAGGGGCATGCCGAGCATGCTGCCAGCGGCCGCCTCGTATGCACGTGGCAATTGCCAAAGGCGGGTGGGATTTCCGCGAATTGGCCGAATCCGGTTGGTACACGCGCAACCCGGACCATGATCCGAAAAGGTACCGGCCCGGCAGGCCGTCGGCCGGTCACGGAGCCGGACGGGACGGTGCAGGGGCGTGTGCGGGCGGCCCCGGTCCGACGCCCCGATTCTGCGCTCCGGGCCGGTACCCGGTCGGTCCGTCGGCCGGGCAACTCCCGTGCACCGCCTGCGGGCAGGGGCGATGACAGTCGGGTCACGTTGTGTCGGCACACTGTTGCGCGCAGCGCATGTCGTCGGTCAAGCTCCTGGGAACCCGTCCTGCGGGGGGCGCGCGCCTGGGCGTGTGTTTCCCCCACACGCGGGAACCTGATCGCACGCGGGCGCCCGTCGCTGGGCGGGGGCCGCCCCGAGCCGTACTCTGAAAGGCACAGGTCGCCAACGGTGGTAGTCGTTCCCGGACGCATTCCCACCGCCGCCGTTCCTGGCACCAGGGCCGGACGGTCCGCCGTCGCGTCCCCCCGCGTAGGCCCGCTTCAGTCGAAGAGTTTTGAGCCATGGCCGGTCATGAGCCCTCCGCTTCTGCCCACGGCAGCCCGTACGACGGCAGGTCCGTCGCCGAGAGCTTCGGCGTTCCGTCGCTCGCCGGCCCACCGCGCCGCCCGGACGTCCGACACCTCGACCAGGGCACCGGCCTGGACCCCACCCCCCGTCCGGTGCCGTCCGAATCCCACGGCGGCCGGACGAGTCGGGCCGCCCCGCTCGGACGAGTACGTCCGCCCGGACGGACCGCACCCCGCCGTGATTCGGGATGCGGCACCCCTGAACGCGACAGCCCTGAGCGCGACAGCCCTGAACGCGACAACCCTGAACGTCACGCCCCTGAGCGTGGCGACGGCCCCGAACGTGACACCCCTGGGAACGACACCCCCGGTAGTGCGGAGGACGCGATGACCGACCGATCCCGTCCCACCGTCGGCCGCCGTGGCGGCGAAGGCGAACCCCAGCTCCAGGAGCACGGCTCGCGCGCCTGCGATCCGCAGTTCCAGCACGGCGTGGTGGTCGGCTTCGACGGCTCGCTCTCCAGCGAGCGCGCCCTGGCCTACGCCGTGGGCATGGCCCGCCGTTCCCGCTGCGGCCTGGTGATCGTCCACGTCGCGAACCGGCTGCCCGCCACCGTCTGGGCCGGCTGCGAACCGCCCGTCTTCGTGGACCTCCCGGACCAGCGCACCGAGGTCCTCGGCCTCGAGCTCGCCTGTGCCGACTTCCTCTCCGGGGTTCCCTGGATCCTGGTCGAACGAGGCGGGGACATCTGCCACGAGATCGAGGAGGTCGGCCGTGAGTACGCCGCGGACGCCATCGTGGTCGGCAGCACCCACGGCCTGCTCGGCAAGATCTTCGGCTCCGTCTCCGGCCGCCTCGCCCGACGCGCCAACCGCCCGGTGATCGTCATCCCCTGACCGGCCCGCCAGCCCGCCGGCCTGCTGGCCTGCTGGCGAGCGGGCCGGAAGCGGGCGGAGAGCGGGTCGAGGAGCCCGGGAGCTCGGAACGGCTCGTCCGGGCCCGCACGTCCCGTTCGATGCGGCCCGATCCTGTTGCCCGCTCCTTCCGCGGCCACGCCCGAGTGCGACGACCTGGTGCTATCGGCCGATCGAGTCGTTCCCGCCCGCTCCGGTGCGCCGTACCGGTGACCGGTCGAGTGTTTGATCGATCATGCCAAGGTGACCAATCGTCATATCGACGTACTGACTGCCGGGCGACGCGTCGCAGCGGCCGCACCCCGCCGCCCCGTGCCCGCCGTACTCGGAGCCGCGCTGCTGGCCCCCGCCGTCCTCGGCACCTGGGCGTCGGACCCGGCCGCCACACGGGGCGGCGAGGTGCGCAACGAACTGCGGCTGAGCGTCAGTACCAACAGCAGCACCGATCCCGCGGTACGGCTGCGCGCGGGGGAACCGGCCACGCGCACCTACCACCTGAGCAACCACGCCGAGTATCCGCTCGGCGGCGTGCTGCTGAACGACCCGCAGCTACCCGGCGGCCAGTTCTCCTGCGGTGCCGACCGGCGCATCCCGTCCGGTGGCGCCATCGACTGCACCACCACCTTCACCGTCGTTCCCGGGCCGCAATCCGTCCAGGTCACGGCGGTCGCGGACGCGCCGGACCGCCTGCCGCAGGCACACGCCGACGCACCCGCCGGTTACCTGGGTATCACCGCGGGAATCCGGCTCATCCGGGTGGGCACGCCCGCCGGCACGGGTCTCTCCCACCGGGCCGCCCCCAGGGCGGTGCCGCCCGACGGCCCCGAAGCCCCCGGCAGCCCTGGCGGCCACGGGGGCCCTGAAGCCCCGGCGGGGCCCCCGAGCGGATCTCCCGAACCCTCCGGAGTCCGCGAGCTCCCTCCCTCCACGGCCGCAACCGTCCTCGCTGCATCTGCCCGGCCGCAGAGCAGGGCCGTGGCCGCTGCTGGTGGAACCGTCGAACTCCAGTACCGCCTGGAGGCGTTCGGTGACGTCCCGGTCACTGCCGCCTCGATCACCGAAGGACTGCCCGGTCTGGGTGCGGTGAACTGCGAGGGCCCCGACGGCGGGCACACCCTCACCCCCGGACAGGCCGTCGACTGCCGGGCGACCGGCACCGCCCGCCCGGGACGCCAGACCGGTACGGCCCGTGCGGACGGCCTGGCGGACGACGCGACCGTCGGCCCGGACGGCAGCCGTCAGGCGCCCCGCCGGGTCTCCGCCGAGGCCGACGGCGCCTACGACGGTCTGCAGCCGGTTCCGTCCAGCCCGGAACCGGCCGGGTCGGCGGCCACTGGGTCGGGTTCCGACACCACTGCAGGCCCTGCTCCCGGAGCCGGAGCCGGAGCCGGAAGCGGGACGGGAACCGGGCTCGGGCTCGGAGCCGGAGCCGGCACCGGAACGGGGGCAGGCCAAGGCCCAGGCGGTGTCACGAGCACCGGTACCGGCCCCGGGGCTGTTGGCGGAGGCACCCCTCCCGGCTTCTCGGGGGACAGTGTTCCGCCAGGGCTGTTCCCCGTGTCCGTCCCCCCAGGAGCCGGCCTGGCGGCCGCTGCTCCTGGACAGCAGCCCGGCAGCGCGGAGCAGGTCCGGCCTGCGGCAGGAGCTCCCGCTGTGGCGGGGCAGATGCTCGGGCCGTTCCTCCCCGGGCAAGCACCAGCGCTGCTCCCGGGCGGGACTGCTTTCGCCCGGCCGGCTTCACCCTTCGCCGCCCCGGGAGCAACCGGTGCGGCAACTTCTTTGTCCGGCAGCCCCGTTGCTGCTGCGGCGGCCAACCCGGGCACGGCCAACACGGCAAACCCGGGTGCGGCTGCATCCGGGTCCGCCGGCCCGGTCCGGGCGTCCGGTCAGGGGACGAGTTCCGCCGTCGGCCCGCAACAGGTGGGCCCCACCACGGGAGGCTCTCCGGGCGCGGAGGGAGAGGGTCAGTACGCGACGGAGGACTGGCCCCCCGATGAGGAGGGCGACTCGTGGGAGGGCACCGAAGTGATGATGCTCCTGCTGGCGATCCTCCTTCCGGTGCTGTGCGTGCTGGCCGCGGCGTTCACCGTCCGGAACCGGCAACGGCGGTGACAGCGGTGGCGGAGGCGGTGGTGATGAAGGTGGCGGCGGAGGCAGAGGCAGAGGTGGGGTGGAACGTGTTGGAGTCCGGCCCCGGAGGAGCGACAGCCGTGCTCGCGGTCACGGCTGTGCTCGACGGGGCACCCGGGGGCGGCGCCGGTGCGAACGCGCTTGTAGGCGCAACTGTTGTCGAGTCAAGGATCGGGCCGGAGCGTGCTCCAGCGGTCGGTGGCCCGCGGAGGGCTCCGACCTGTTCGGTGGCGGCGCCGCAGTCGGACGTCGCAACCAGCACGGGTAGGGGGACGGGGACGGCTGGGGGTGTAGGCGCGGGTACGGCCGGTTCCCGATGCTGACCGTTGCCCTCGCCGCAGTGTCGGGTGCGGTGCTGGCGCTGGTGATCGGCTTGTTGCTGGGGCGAACCAGACGGGCGCGCGAAGGGTCGACGACACCCCAGGCGATGTCCTTCGCCGGGGCGGCGATCCTCGGCTTCTTCGCGCTCTTCCTGGGGTTCAGCATCGCCGGCACCTGGCAGCAGTTGAATTCGGCTCGCCAGCACACCTATGAGGAGTCGCGGGCCCTCACAGAGGCTTACTGGACTGCGGGCGGCCTGCCCGGTGCCGACCGGCCCGTGGTGCGGGAGCGGCTGCGGGCCTACACCAGGGTGGTGATCGACGACGAGTGGGCCACCATGCAGCACGGCACCGGAAGTCAGGCCGCCTGGCGGGCGGTCGACCAGGTGCGGGCCGCCGTTGACCGGGCCGCGGTGCACAGCCAGGCCGAGGCGAGTGCTCGGACCGATGTGCTGCGGAGCCTGTCCGAGGTCAACGCCAAGCGGAACGCGCGGCTGGGTGATCTCCGTGCGTCGGTACCCGTCCTGGCGATCGGCGGACTGCTGGTCGGGGCGGTGTTCGTGCTGGCCACCCCTTCGGTGATCGGGCTGACCTCCAATCCGCGGAACCTGGTGCTGATGTGTTTCGTGGGCGCCTCCGTGGCGTTCGGGGTGAGCATGGTGGCGGTGATGAGCGGGCCGTTCTCCGGCGCGGTGCGCGTCCAACCGGCGGCCTTCCAACTGGCGTTGGACCGCTACGACCAGATCGACAGCGATGCCGGGGCGTCGGCCCTGCCCCCGTCCACAGCCTCGTTCCCGCCCTGACCGCACCCGCTCCGACCAGCCCAGGCCAGGTCAGCACGGGTCGGCGCAGGTCTGATCAGACCGGATCAGACCGGGCCAAGGTCAGGTCAGGGCCAGGTCGGGGCGGTGGGTCAGGGCAGGCGCAGGAACATGGGGCTGATGATCATGGGGTCATGCCGAGTTCGCGGGCGATGAGCATCCGTTGGACCTCCGAGGTGCCTTCTCCGATTTCCAGGATCTTGCAGTCGCGCCACATGCGGGCGACCGGGTACTCGTTCATGAAGCCGTAGCCGCCGTGGATCTGGGTCGCCTCCCGGGCGTTGTCGACCGCGGCCTCGGAGGCGTACAGCTTGGCGATGGCTGCCTCCTTCTTGAAGGGCTCGGAGTGCAGCAGCCGGGAGGCGGCGTCCCGCCAGGCCAGGCGGGAGGTGTGTGCGCGCGTCTCCATGTCGGCGAGCTTGAACTGGATGACCTGGTTGGCGCCGATCGGCCGGCCGAAGGCGCGGCGCGTGGCGGCGTACGAGAGCGACTGGTCGACGCACCCCTGGGCCAGGCCGGTGGCCAGGGCCGCGATGGCGATGCGGCCCTCGTCGAGGATGCGCAGGAACTGGGCGTAACCGCGGCCGCGGCGCCCGAGCAGGTTGGCTGCGGGCACTCGGCAGTCGGTGAAGGACAGTTCGCGGGTGTCTGAGGCGTTCCACCCGACCTTCGAATACTTCTTCGACACCTGGAACCCGGGAGTCCCAGTGGGAACGATGATGGAGGAGATTTCCCTGGTCGGCGAGTGATTTGACGATCCATCACTCGAATGTGTGATCGGTTCGGTCAGCGCGGTGACGGTCACCAGCCCGGTCACCTCGGTGCCGGAGTTGGTGATGAAGCACTTGCTGCCGTTGATCACCCACTCGTCGGTGGCCTCGTCGTAGCGGGCGGTGGTCCGGGTCGCCCCGGCGTCCGTGCCGCCCTCGGGCTCGGTCAGGCCGAAGGCGCCGAGCACCTCGCCGGAGGTCAGCTTCGGCAGCCACTCGCGCTTCTGCTCCTCGGTGCCGAACAGGTGGATCGGCATCGCGCCGAGCGAGACGGCGGCCTCCAGGGTGATCGCCACCGAGGAGTCGACCCGGGCCAGTTCCTCCAGGACCAGGCAGAGCGCGAAGTAGTCGCCGCCCATGCCGCCGTACTCCTCCGGGAACGGCAGCCCGAACAGGCCCATCCGCCCCATCTCCCGGACGATGTCGTACGGGAATTCGTTCCGCTCGTAGTAGTCGCCGATCTTCGGCGCGATCACGTCGTTGGCGAACTCCGCGACGGTGCGGCGAAGCTCCTCGTACTCACTGCTCAGACGGTGGTCGAGCACGGCTGATCCTCCCGGGATCGCGGCCTGGTGGGCCTGGTGGAGGTGGGGTGTAGGAGGGTGTCGGGGATCAGGTCGTCGGCCCGAGCAGGGCGCGGACCGTCCTCGACGGGCTGGGGCGGCCGAGGTGACGGGCCATCCAGCCGCTGGTCGCGGCGAGCGCGGCGAGGTCCACGCCGGTCTCCACGCCCAGGCCGTTCAGCATCCAGACGAGGTCCTCGGTGGCCAGGTTGCCCGTCGCGCTCTTGGCGTACGGGCAGCCGCCGAGACCGCCGGCCGACGCGTCCACCACGGTCACGCCGCGGTGCAGCGCCGCCAGCGTGTTGGCGAGGGCCTGCCCGTAGGTGTCGTGGAAGTGCACCGCCAACCGTTCGACCGGAGCACCGGAACGGGTGAACGCTTCGATCAGTGCATTGACGTGGCCGGGGGTGCCGACGCCGATCGTGTCGCCGAGGCTCAGCTCGGCGCAGCCCATCTCCAGCAGCACCAGGCCGTGGCGGACCACCTGTTCGACCGGGACGGGGCCTTCCCACGGGTCGCCGAAGCACATCGACAGGTAGCCGCGCACCGGGATCCCGGCGTCCATGGCGCGGGCGACCACCGGACGGAGCATCGCCATCGCCTCGTCCGCCGAGCGGTTGAGGTTGCGCCGGGCGAAGGTCTCGGTGGCGCTGGCGAACACCGCGACCTCGGTGGCGCCGCGGGCCAGCGCCCGGTCCAGCCCCCGTTCGTTGGGCACCAGGACGGGCAGCCGCAGCCCCGGGTGCCGCGCGGGCAGGTCGGCCAGCCGGGGCATCAGCTCCTCGGCGTCCGCCAGCTGCGGCACCCAGTCGGGGTGGACGAAGCTGGTGGCCTCGACGGTGCGCAGCCCGGCGCCGGCGAGCCGGGCGACGAACTCGGCCTTCACCTCGACGGGGAGGAGGGCGGCCTCGTTCTGCAGTCCGTCGCGCGCGCCGACCTCGTGGATCCGGACCCGCTCGGGCAGTGCGGGGTCGCGCACCGGCTGCGGCAGGCCGAGCTCCAGCACGGTCGGTTCGGTCGGGGCGGCGCTCACCGGGCCTCCCCCGGGAGGGACGCGGCGGGGGCGGACGGCTCCTCGGCCGCGGTGACCGTCACCAGGGGCGCGTCCATCGCGACGGTCGCCCCTGCGGTCACCCGCAGGTCCTCGACGGTGCCGTCGTGCGGCGCGGAGATGACGTGCTCCATCTTCATGGCCTCCAGGACCAGCAGGGCCTGGCCCCGGCGGACCCGCTCGCCGGGTTCGACCTTGACCACGGTGACGGTGCCGGGCATCGGCGCGGTGAGGGAGCCGAGGTGGACGGCGCCGGCCGCGGCGCGCTCCGCGATTACGTCGAACGGGTGAACGGGCCAGGCGTCCCCGTCGGCGCCCAGCCAGTGGGTGACGCCGTCCGGCGTGCGCTCCGAAGCGACCGTGAAAGTGGCCTGCAGGCCGTCCACCGCAAGGCGCAGCAGGTCTCCGGCGCGGCTCGCGCGGGCCCGCCGCGCCGGCCCGTCGTCCAGCCGTACCTCCCAGTCCGGGGCGGCCGCGGCGGAAAAACCGATAGCGCTCTCGATTTCACCGCTGGTAGTCATTCGACAGCGAACGGTGACCGGGTCGCGGCCCGGGAGCCGGAGCCGGTGCGTGGTCCATGCGGCCTCGCCGCCGAGCCGCCAGCCAGAAGGGAGGGAGAAGGGATCGGTCCAGCCGTCGGAGGCGTCGGCGCGGCCGAGTTCGAGCTGCCGCAGCAGTGCGGCGGCGAAGTAGAGCAGGTCGATCGACTCGGAACGGGTGTACGGGGAGCTCAGCAGGGAGGCGTCCTGCTGGGCACTGCGTTCCACCAGGCCGGTGTCGAGCCGTCCTGCCGCCACCTCGGGCTGCGCCAGCAGCCGGCGCAGGTAGCCGGTGTTGGTGGTGACGCCCAGGATGCGGGTCTCGGCGAGTGCGGCCCGCAGCCGACGGATCGCGGTCGGGCGGTCGGGCCCGTACGCGATCACCTTGGCGAGCATCGGGTCGTACAGGCTGCCGACCCGGTCGCCGGGTGCGATTCCGGAGTCCACCCGGACGCCCTCCCCGGAGGGCTCGTCCAGCAGCAGTACCTTGCCGCCGGTGGGCAGGAAGTCCCGTTCCGGGTCCTCGGCGCAGATCCGGGCCTCGATCGCGTGGCCCAGGAAGGAGACGTCCGACTGGACGAACGGCAGTGCCTCGCCCGCGGCGACGCGCAACTGCCACTCGACCAGGTCCAACCGCTGCGGGCCTTCGGGCCCGGCCACGGAGACGGCCAACTCGGTGACGGGGTGTTCCACCTGGAGGCGGGTGTTCATCTCCATGAAGAAGAAGTCGAGGACGTCGTCCGCGTCCGGCCCGGCGGAGCCGCCGGGGACGATGAACTCGACCGTGCCGGCGCCGGTGTAGCCGCAGGACTCGGCGGCGCGCACCGCGGCCGCGCCCATCGCGGCGCGGGTCCGGGGATTCAACAGGACGGAAGGGGCCTCTTCGATGAGCTTCTGATGACGGCGCTGCAGACTGCACTCGCGCTCGCCGAGGTGGACGGTCCGGCCGTGGGTGTCGGCCAGGACCTGCACCTCGATGTGCCGGGGCTGGTCGATCCAGCGCTCCAGCAACAGGGTGTCGTCACCGAACGCGGTGCGGGCCACCCGGCGGGCCGCGGCGAGCTCGGCGGGCAGCTCGGCCGGGTCGCGGACCAGTCGCATGCCCTTGCCGCCGCCGCCGGCCGAGGGCTTGAGCAGCACCGGGTAGCCGATCCGGTCCGCCGCCGCGATCAGCTGCTCGTCGCTGGGCGAGCCCTCCTCGCTGCCGGGGACGACGGGCACCCCGGCGGCCCGGACGGCCTCCTTGGCGTTGATCTTGTCGCCCATCAGTTCCACCGCGGCCGGCGGCGGACCGATGAAGACCAGACCGGCCTCCGCGCAGGCCCCGGCGAACGCGGAGTTCTCGGCCAGGAACCCGTAGCCGGGGTGGACGGCCTGCGCACCGGTCCGGCGGGCGGCGTCCAGGATCAGGTCGGTCCGCAGGTACGTCTCGGCGGCCGAGCTGTCGCTCCGGTCGGCGGGCCCGAGCCGGACCGCGAGGTCGGCGGCGCGGACGTGCGGGGCGTCGGCGTCCGCGTCGCTGTGCACGGCGACCGACCGCACGCCCAACCGCCGGAGGGTGCGGATCACCCGCAGCGCGATCTCGCCGCGGTTGGCGACGAGCACGGTGTCGAACATGAGAGGTGTTCCTCCGTCACGAAGGGAACGGTGGGCGGATTGACGGTGTGTCACTGATGGTGGTCCGGCCGGCCGGACGTCACATGCGGAAGACCCCGAACGGGCGCGGTTCGGCGAGCGGGGCGTTGGCGCAGGCGGTGAGCGCCAGACCGAGCACGGTGCGGGTCTGCAGCGGGTCGATCACGCCGTCGTCCCACAGGCGGGCGGTGGCGTAGTACGCGTTGCCCTGGCGCTCGTACTGCTCGCGGACGGGACGCTTGAACTCGTCCTCGTCCTCGGCGCTCCAGGGCTCGCCGCCGGCCTCCAACTGGTCGCGGCGGACGGTGGCCAGCACCGAGGCCGCCTGTTCCCCGCCCATCACGGAGATCTTCGCGTTCGGCCACATCCACAGGAAGCGAGGTGAGTAGGCCCGTCCGCACATCGAGTAGTTGCCGGCTCCGTACGAGCCGCCGATCACCACCGTCAGCTTGGGCACCCGGGTGCAGGCCACCGCGGTGACCATCTTGGCGCCGTGCTTGGCGATGCCGCCGGCCTCGTACTGGCGGCCCACCATGAACCCGGTGATGTTCTGCAGGAAGAGGAGGGGGATGCCGCGCTGGTCGCACAGTTCGACGAAGTGCGCGCCCTTGAGCGCGGACTCGGCGAACAGGACGCCGTTGTTGGCGACGATGCCGACCGGGTGGCCGTGGATCCGGGCGAAACCGGTCACCAGGGTGGTGCCGTACTCGGCCTTGAACTCGGCGAACCGGCTGCCGTCCACCAGCCGGGCGATCACCTCGCGCACGTCGTAGGGGGTGCGCGGGTCCACCGGCACCACGCCGTACAACCCGGCCGGGTCGACCGCGGGCGGCTCGACCGGGGCGAGCGGCCACGGCCGGGCGGCGCGCGGACCGAGCCCGGCCACGATGGTGCGGACGATGGAGAGCGCGTGCGCGTCGTCCTCCGCGAGGTGGTCGGTCACGCCCGAGGTGCGGGAGTGCAGGTCGCCGCCGCCCAGCTCCTCGGCGGTCACCACCTCGCCGGTGGCGGCCTTCACCAGCGGAGGGCCGCCCAGGAAGATGGTGCCCTGGTTGCGGACGATCACCGCCTCGTCGCTCATCGCCGGGACGTACGCGCCGCCCGCGGTGCAGGAGCCCAGCACCGCCGCGATCTGCGGGATCCCGGCGGCGGACAGGCGCGCCTGGTTGTAGAAGATCCGGCCGAAGTGGTCCCGGTCGGGGAACACCTCGTCCTGCCTCGGGAGGAACGCCCCGCCGGAGTCCACCAGGTAGACGCAGGGCAGCCGGTTCTCCAGGGCCACCTCCTGCGCGCGCAGGTGCTTCTTCACCGTCATCGGGTAGTAGGTGCCGCCCTTGACCGTGGCGTCGTTCGCCACCACCAGGACCTCGCGCCCGGCGACCCGGCCGATGCCGGCGATCACCCCGGCGGCCGGGGCGGCGCCGTCGTACAGCCCGTCCGCGGCCAGCGGGGCCAGTTCGAGGAAGGGCGAGCCGGGGTCCAACAGGGTGTCCACCCGTTCCCGGGGGAGGAGCTTGCCGCGGGCGACGTGCTTGGCGCGGGCCTTCTCGCCCCCGCCGAGCGCCGCCGCCGCGAGCTTGCCGCGCAGTTCGGCGACCAGCTCCCGGTGCGCCCGGGCGTTGGCCAGCCCGGCGGGGTCGGCCGGGTCGGCCGCGCCCTCCAGGCGGGGGGCCGGCGCGTCGGCGGCGCGGAACGGCGGAGCGTCCGGGGCCGCCTCCCGAGACGGAGCGGTGGACCACGGAGGGGTCTGTGCCGAAGAGGGGACCATCCCAAGAGCTCCCTTGCCCTCGGATTCGGATCCGGGCAGGCCGAAGGGCGAGCCGGCCAGCCCGTGTTAATGAGCGTTAACTCTGTGGCCAGGTTAACCATCGATAACCCGACTGTCTACGATGGGCAGCATGCCCAACCGCGCCACCGCCCCCGCGCTCCCACGCCGTGACCAGATCCGGAAAGAGGCCGCCAGGCTCTTCGCCGCTCGCGGGTTCCTCGGGGTCGGCGTCGACGAGATCGGCAAGGCGGTCGGCATCAGCGGTCCCGGTCTGTACCGCCACTTCGCGGGCAAGGACGCGATGCTCGCCGACCTCCTGGTCGGCATCAGCGAACGCCTGCTGGACGAGGGCCGGCGCCGCGAGGGCGATGCCGACGGGCCCCGGGCCGCGCTCGACTCCCTGATCGACGGCCACATCGACTTCGCCCTGGACGACCGGGACCTGATCACCCTGCACGACCGCGAGCTGCTCCACCTCAAGGAGGCGGACCGCCGCCGGGTGCGCCGGCTCCAGCGCGGCTACGTCGAACTGTGGGTCGCGGTGGTGCGCGAGGCGTTCCCGCCGCTGGCCGCCCCCGGGGCGGAACCGGTCGCCCGCGCCGCCGTGCACGCGGTGTTCGGCCTGCTCAACTCCACCCCGCACAGCGCCGCGCCGCAGGCCGTCCAGAACGCTCCCGGTGCCCCGGGCGCCCCGGGCGCCCCGGGGGCCCAGGCCGAGTCCGGCTCCGAGCGGGCCGGGCTGGCCCGCGACAGCATGGTCGCCCTGCTGCGCGCACTGGCCCAGGGGGCGTTCGCGGCGGCCGCCGCAGAGGTCGATCGGGCCCGTACGACCGCCTGAGCCACGGGAGCCGGTACTCGGGCGCAGGCCGGGGGTGGGGCTGAGTACACCCCTCGCCTAGGACGATCGGCCGACCCAGGTCTGGCCGATCGCATGAGGCGCACCACGGTGCCACGGGGCAACCTGTAGGCGGGAAGGAAGCTCGGCCCGAGGTCGTTCAGCCTTCCATGCGCCCTCGAATCCGATGGACGCTCAACCGGTCGAATGGTTAGCATCACTAAATATGCCCGAGACTCATGGTTTCCCCGAGCGAGGTTGGCTCCGTCGGCTCGGAGGCTACTGCTGGCGGTACCGCCGCAACCTGCTGCTGTCCTTCGGGGCGTCCCTGGTGGGCATGGCGGTCACCGCGATCGTCCCGCTCATCACCAAGTTGATCATCGACGACGTGATCACCGCGCACAGCCGCCCGCTCACCCCGTGGGCGGTCCTGCTGCTGGTCGCGGCGGCGGTGGTGTTCCTCTGCACCCAAGTCCGGCGCTACTACGGCGGCCAGCTCGCGCTGGACGTCCAGCACGACATGCGCGCCGACCTGTTCCGCTCGCTGACCAGGCTCGACGGGCACCGGCAGGACCAGTTGGACACCGGACAGGTGGTCGGCCGGGCCACCTCCGACCTGCAACTGGTCAACGGCCTGCTGTCGATGCTGCCGATGATGACGGGCTACGCCCTGATGTTCGTCATGTCGCTGGCGGTCATGCTCTGGCTGTCCCCGCCGCTCACCCTGATCGCCCTGGTGATGGGCCCGGTCCTGTGGTGGCTGGCCACGCTCAGCCGCAAGCGCCTGTTCCCCGCGACCTGGGCCGCCCAGCAGCAGGCCGCCGAGGTCGCGGGCGTGGTGGACGCCGCGATCGGCGGGGTCCGGGTGGTCAAGGGCTTCGGCCAGGAGGCGCAGGAGCGCGGCAAGCTGGAGCGCGCCTCGCGCGAGCTCTTCGCGGCCCGGCTCCGCTCGATCAGGCTGAACGCCCGCTACACCCCTGCGATGCAGGCCGTCCCCGCACTCGGGCAGGTCGCGGTGCTCGCCGCCGGCGGCTGGCTCGCCGTCCGGGGAGACGTCACGCTCGGCACCTTCGTCGCCTTCTCCACCTACCTGGCCCAGATGACCGGCCCGGTCCGGATGCTCGCCATGGTGATCACCGTCGGCCAGCAGGCCCGTGCCGGCGTCGAGCGCGTCCTGCAACTGATCGACCAGCGCCCGCTGGTCTCCGAACCCGCCGACGCCCGCCCGCTCGACCCGGACGCCGCCCCGCCCGGCACCCCCGCGCTGGAGCTCGACCGGGTCGACTTCCACTACCGCGCCGAGGAGCACCCCGAGCCGGGCAGCGTCCCCGACGGCGTCCCGGTGCTGGAGGGCCTCAGCCTGCGGCTCGCCCAGGGCGAGACGTTGGCCCTGGTCGGCTCCTCCGGCTCCGGCAAGTCCACCGTCGCCCAGCTCGTGCCCCGCTTCTACGACCCCACCGCCGGAACGGTCCGGCTGTTCGGGCAGGACGTCCGCGAGACCACCCTCGATTCGGTGCGCGCCACCATCGGCATCGTGCCCGAGGAGAGCTTCCTGTTCTCCGAGAGCGTCCGCACCAACATCGCCTACGGGCACCCGGAGGCGACCGAGGAGCAGATCCGGGCCGCCGCCCGGATCGCCCAGGCCGACGGCTTCGTCCAGGAGCTCCCCGACGGCTACGACACCAAGGTCGGCGAGCAGGGCCTCACCCTCTCCGGCGGCCAGCGCCAGCGCATCGCGCTCGCCCGGGCCGTCCTCACCGACCCGCGCATCCTGCTGCTCGACGACGCCACCTCCGCGGTGGACCCGCAGATCGAAGCGGAGATCCACGACGCGCTGCACAGCGTGATGGCCGGTCGCACCACCCTGCTGATCGCCCACCGCCGCTCCACCCTGCAACTCGCCGACCGGATCGCCGTGCTGGACGCGGGCCGGCTGATCGACCTCGGCACGCACGAGGAACTCACCGCCCGATGCCCCCGCTACCGGTCGCTGATCACCGACCCGGACGCACTGGCGGCCCCCACCGGTGAAGCAACTCCCGAGCAGGCCGCTGCCGGTGCCCCGGCCGAACAGGCCGCCGCCCCGGCCGCCGAGAAGCCGGGCACGGACACCGAACTGCTCGCCAAGGTCGCCGCGCTGCCGCCCGCGACCGACACCCCCGACATCCCGGTCGAACGGGCCGAGGCCGCCGACCCCCGGTTCAGCCTCGCCCGGCTGCTCGCCCCGTTCCGCCGCCCCCTGCTGCTCGCCCTCTTCCTGGTCGCGCTGGACACCGCGGCCGGCCTCACCCTGCCGGTCCTGATCCGGCACGGCATCGACGACGGCGTCAGCAAGGCGGCGCTCGGCGGCGTCGCGACCGCCTCCCTGCTGGCGCTCGCCGTCGTCCTGCTCGACTGGCTGGTGCAGGCCACCGAGAGCAAGGTCTCCGGCCGCACCGGCGAACGCGTCCTCTACACGCTGCGGCTGAAGATCTTCGCGCACCTCAACCGGCTCGGCCTCGACTACTACGAGCGGGAACTGACCGGCCGGATCATGACGCGCATGACCACCGACGTCGACTCGATCTCATCGTTCCTGCAGACCGGTGTGGTCACCGCCGTGGTCAGCGTCCTCACCTTCTTCGGCATCTTCGCCGCCCTGATCGTGATCGACCCCGGCCTCGCCCTGGTGGTCTTCGCGGTGCTCCCGCCACTGATCATCGCCACGCTGGTGTTCCGCAAGAAGTCCGCCCAGCAGTACCAGGTCTCCCGCGACCTGATCAGCACCGTCAACGCGGACCTGCAGGAGAACGTCGCCGGCATGCGGATCGTCCAGGCGTTCCGCCGGCAGGACGCCAACACCGAGCGCTTCGTCGAGCGCGGCCTCGCCTACCGGCACGCCAGGGCCAAGGCGCAGCTCTACATCTCGCTGTACTTCCCGTTCGTGCAGTTCCTCTCCAGCGTCGCCTCCGCCCTGGTGCTGATCGCCGGAGCCTCCCGGGTCGACAACGGCACCCTCACCATCGGCGCCCTGGTCGCCTACCTGCTCTACATCGACCTGTTCTTCGCGCCGGTCAACCAGCTCTCGCAGATCTTCGACGGCTACCAGCAGGCCGCCGTCGGCCTCGGCCGGATCCGCGACCTGATGCGCACCCCGACCAGCACGCCCGAGGCCGAACACCCCGTCCCGGTCGGCGAACTGCGCGGCGAGATCGACTTCCGGGGCGTCAGCTTCGCCTACAACGGCGGTGGCGAGGGCAATCCCGACGTGCTCTCCAACATCGACCTGCACATCCCGTCCGGCCAGACCGTCGCCCTGGTCGGCGAGACCGGGGCGGGCAAGTCCACCCTGGTCAAGCTGGTCGCCCGGTTCTACGACGCCACCGGCGGCACCCTGCGGGTGGACGGCACCGACCTCACCAGCTACGACCTGGACGGGTACCGGCACCGGCTCGGCGTCGTCCCGCAGGAGGCGTACCTCTTCGCGGGGATGGTCCGGGACGCCATCGCCTACGGCCGCCCCGACGCGAGCGACGCCGAAGTCGAAGCGGCGGCCATGGCCGTCGGCGCCCACGACATGATCACCCGGCTGACCGGCGGCTACCAGCACCGGGTCGCACCCCGGGGTCGCAACCTCTCCGCCGGTCAGCGCCAACTCATCGCCCTCGCCCGGGCCGAACTGGTCGACCCCGACATCCTGCTCCTCGACGAGGCCACCGCCGCGCTCGACCTCGCCACCGAAGCGGCCGTCAACCACGCAGCCGACCGGCTCAGCGGCGGGCGCACCACCCTGGTCATCGCCCACCGGCTCACCACCGCCGAACGGGCCGACCGGATCGTCGTCCTCGACCACGGCCGAATAGTGGAGGACGGCACCCACGCCGAACTGCTCGACCGTGACGGCGCCTACGCCAAGCTGTGGAGCGCCTTCATTGCGGAGGGGCAGCCCGCAGCGGCCATCGGCTGAGCCCGGCACCGGGCCGTCCCCGCGCCAGCCGGTCGGCGGCCGGCACCGGCGGCCCGGCCACGGCCTCAGCCCCGGCAGCGCGGCGGCCCGGCCGGCTTGCCGTCCTGGTCGGCGGGTAGCTCCTGCCAGGACCATTGCTCGCCGACCCGGGGCCGGAAGGTTCGGGGCCGGAAGGCCCGGGGCGGCCCGGGGCGGGGACAGGCGTGGCCGGGGTGGCCGGGATGACCGGGGGAGGAGCGGCGGCCTTGGGAGCAAAAGGCCGTTCGATCACGGAGCTGTCTCGGCCGGGACGCAACTGGGCAGCTCACCGGTTGCGACTCGGCCACCGGCCACCACCACCGGCGGCACGCCTGGTACACAGAACGGGCGACCGATCGAGGGGACGGGAGCACCAGCCCGTCACCAGGTCGAGAGGCCCACGCCCATGCGCCCACGCGCGTCCGCGCCGCCCCCGGTCGCCCTCTACGCGGTCGGCCAACTCCCCGCCTACCTGCTGCCCACCCTGGTGGGGCGCCTCACCGGCGGAGCCGGGCTGACCCCGACCCGGGCGGGGGCCCTCGGCAGCGTCCTGCTGCTCGCCTCCGCCACCGTCGCGCTGCTACTCGCCGGGCGCGTCGCGGCCCTCGGTCCGGCCCGCACCGCCCGGACCGGCCTCGCCCTGCTCGCACTCGGCTGCGGGCTCGCCGCCACCGGACCGCAACTGCCGCTGCTCACCGCCGCCCTGGTGATGGCCGGCCTCGGCGCGGGCGCGGCCACCGCCGTCGGCACCACGGGCATCGCCGGAACGTCCGACCCGCACCGCGGTACCGTCCGTGCCCTGCTCGCCACTTCGGGCACCGCGGCCGGGCTCTACCTGCTGCTCCCGCACCTCGGCCGCGGGCCGGCGGCGCCCTTCACCGCACTCGCCCTTGCGGCTCTGGTGGCCCTGGCCGCCGCTGTCCCCCGGCCCGGTCGGACCGCCCCGGCGCGGGCCGACGAGCCGCGCGGGGCCGGGCTCGGGGCCGAAGCCGGGGCCCGGACCCGGACCGTCACTGCCCCGCACCCGCACCCGCACCCTCGCGGCGGGCCTGCGCCCGGCGTCGGGGCACGGGCCCGTGCGGGCGCGCTCGTCCTGGCCATCCCGTTCTGGTCGATGGCACAGAACGCGCTCTGGGGCATCAGTGGCCAACTGGGCCACCGGCAGGCCGGGTTGGGGGAGAACGCCCTCGGCCTGGTGTTCGCGCTGGCGCTGTTCGGCGGCCTGCTGGGCGTGATCGCGGCCGGCGTGCTCGGGGCCAGGATCGGCCGGGCGGCCCCGATCGGCCTCGGCACCCTGGTGATCGCCGGGTGCGCCCTGCTGACCGGTACGGCCCGCGGCCCGGTCGCCTTCACCACCGGTGAACTGCTGTGGAACCTGCTCTACCCGCTGGTGCTCAGCCACCTGCTCGGCCTCGCCGCCGCCCTCGACCCGAGCGGCCGCCGCGCCGTCCAGATCTTCGCCGCCTCCGCCCTCGGCATCGCCTGCGGACCGCTGACCGGCGCCACGCTGGCGAGCGGCGTCGGATACCCGGGAACGGGCGCAGTGCTCGCCGCCACGCTGGCGCTCAGCGCCGGACCGCTGACGCTGGCCGCCCGGGTGGGCGCACCCCGCGGCCCGCTCGGCCTCCGGCCCGTACCCGGCCGTCCGACCTGGCACCCGACCGGCCGTCCGACCTGGCGTCGGGCCACCGGCCGGCGGCGCCCCGCGACCGGACCCGCCACCACGCACCTCACCGTCCACTCAGCCCACTCCGCCGCCCACCCGACAACCCACCCGGTAGCCCGCGTCCCCGGGCAGCGCCGCCCGGCGCGGTCCACCCGCCCGGAGGGCCGCGACGCCCGTCCGGACTACGCCTTCAGCAGCGCCCGGAGCAGCGTCTCCACGTCCGCCCCGGACGGCAGTTCGCTGACCTGACCGTCCCCGACCTCCACCACCCGCCACTGCTCGGCCCCGTCCGCCGCACCCGCCCCGGCGCGGCGGGCCAGGTCGGTGGTGACGAAGCGGCACCCCAGGCGCCGGACCAGCGGGCGGACCGCGGACAGGTCGGGCTCCACCCGGTTCGCCGGACTGTCGGGGTGCGGGCCGACCAGCACCGGTTCACCGTCCAGCCACCAGACCCGGGCCTCCTCCGCCCGCCCGTCCGCAGCCCGGACGAACGGCTCGAAGCGGCGCACCACCAGCCCGCCCGCCAGGAACTCGCCCTGCAACTCGGCGAAGCGCGACGCCACCCGTTCCAGCGCGTCGAGGTCGGCCAGGTCCGGCACGTAGCAGGCTTCGGCCCATTCGTGCTTGCGGGACTTCACGTAGTCCTTCACCACCGCGGGCCCCCG
The DNA here is from genome assembly GCF_042670125.1 of Kitasatospora sp. NPDC057198. NCBI lineage: Bacteria > Bacillati > Actinomycetota > Actinomycetes > Kitasatosporales > Streptomycetaceae > Kitasatospora > Kitasatospora sp. NPDC057198. The sequence goes on from NZ_JBHUWH010000041.1 coordinate 24,111, forward strand.
GCCACCCAGTCCGGCCGCCGCCTCGGCCAGCGCGGACCGGCTCCAACTCGTCCCGGGCAGCCAGCTGCTGGTCGGCGTCAGTGCTTCGAACGTCCGGTACCAGCCGGGCAGTTCATGGGCGGTCGCGTACGCGTCCGGCCCGGTCAGCAGCGGTCGGCCGCGGGCCGCCAGCACTTCGGCGAGCTCGGCGTACCGGGCGGTGGGGATCATCCAACCCCGGTACCAGAGCGGTCCCGGACCGGCCGGGACCCGGCGGACGGCGGCCTCGGCGTCCCCGGCGAGCAGCGCGTCGTGGTCAAGCAGGACGTGACCGCTGCCCACCGCCCGGAGCGCCGACGCCTCCCAGGCGAAGTGCGGGTCCACCCGACGGGGGAACAGCGGGTCGGACGGCAGGATGACGGCGGGTTCGACCATGCGGCTCAGACTAGGTCCACCGGTCGGCGGGGAGCCCGGAAACCCCGTACCCCGCGCACCGGTCTGCGCGTCGGACCGCCCGCCGACCCACCTGTCGGTCCGTCCGTCGGTCTGCCCGGAAACCGGATCGACACCCCCTCCCGGACTCTGCCAGGGTGAACGGGTGCGATGGTTCACGAGTGCGCGGAAGCCCGTCGGCGAACGGCGCCCCCGCCAGGCGGCGCGGACACTGGTGCTCTCACCGGAGGGCGAGGTGTTCCTGTTCCGGTCGGACAACTCCGAGGTCGGGGTGCACTGGAACGCTCCGGGCGGCGGCCTGGAGCCCGGCGAGTCCCCGGTCGAGGGCGCCCTCCGGGAACTGCACGAGGAGACCGACTGGACCGACCTCCGGCCGGGCCCGCTCGTCTGCACCTGGGAGCACGACTTCACCTGGCACGGCATCCCGGTCCGCCAGCACGAGCACATCTTCCTGACGCACGGCCCGCGCCGGGAGCCGGGGGACGTGGCGGCGGTCCACCGGGTCGACGGCATCCTCGGCTGGCGCTGGTGGACGCCGGACGAACTCGCCGCGCCGGACGCCGACCCGACCTGGCCGCCCAACCTGGCGGCCCTGCTCCCCGGGCTCCGCGACGCCGGAGCGGGCCCGATCGAGCCGGTTCACCTCGGCTACGTGCCGAACACCGCTCCGCGCACCGCCCGGCCGTAACGGGGCCTGCTGAGTCGGCGCCCGCAGCGCCGCCGCCTGCTTCTGCCTGCCGCCGCCTGCCTCTGCCTGTCGCGCCGGTGCCCGCAGTGCCTGCCGCGCCGGCTCAGCGGACCGGGCGCCGCCCCCGCCGGCGTCCGCGGGCCGCCGGCAGCTCGGCCTGCCAGTCACGCAGCCCCAACTCCCGGTCGTGCACCGCCTCCGGGTTGATCACCACCGAGAGCAGGGCGGAACGCAGTTCTTCCGGGCTCAACCCGGTCGAACGCTGCAACTGCTCGGTGGGGACCGACACCGCGATGGCCGGCCGCCAGTCCGGCAGCACCACCTGGCAGGTGCCGGAACCGAAGCGCAGCAACTGCGCCGACACCCGGCGGTCCGGGGCCCGTCCGGCGGGCCCGGTGCCCTCGGTCAACCCGGGGGACCCGCCGATCAGGACGCCCATCGGCACGCCCAGCGGATCCGTCGGCCCGATCTCCTTCCCGGCCCCGGCCCCGGCCTTCTCCGCCTCCGCGCGGTGCCCGTCCGCCCGCGGCAGCAACGCCCGCACCTGGCTCAACCGCCGCGAAGGCGCGGGCCGCCGCTGCGGCCGCACCCGCCCCGCCGGCTCGCCGACACTCCAGGCCCCCGACGACCACTCGACCGCCCCGGCAGCACTCGCGGCGCCCACGCCCGCCCCGCCCACGTCCGTACCCGCACTCGACACCGGGCCCTCGGCGCCAGCCCGCCCCGGTGCGTCCGCGGCACCACTGCCCGCCGAACCCGCTTTCACCGCACGGCGGTTGACGTCCCCGTACGGTCGGTCCGACGCGTTCTGGTCGAGCGAGGTCATGACTGTGCCCTCCGGAATCCGAGCTCGCCCGATCCTGCACCACCGGTGCGCGCCGGGCCAAGGGACGTGCGCACACGGCCGGTGGTTCCCGCCCGTGGGGACAAACCCGTTGCGGGCCCCGAGCACGGGGCTAGGCTGGGACCATGTCTCTCACGTCATGCCTGCGCTGGTGGCCGTCCTAGGACGGCCGTTCCCCACGCATGACTCCAGGGCCGTCCGCAAGGGCGGCCCCGGCGCGATCTCTCGGACGGAGCAGGGCACACCCCGGCGGGCGGCCACCACCACCCGCACCCGAGGAGCACCCGCCATGACCGCACCCGCACCCGCCCCCGCCGAAACCGGAGCGGTGCGAGCCGCCGACCGGGACACCGCCGCCGCGGAGAGTACGAAGGAAAGCGCGCAGGAAAGCGTGCAGGAAGGCACGCGGGAGAGCGCGAACCCGCTGATCGCCACCACCGCCGAAGGACACCACCGCATCCTGACCGGCGACCGCCCCACCGGCCCGCTGCACCTCGGCCACTACTTCGGGACGCTCCGCAACCGCGTCGAACTGCAGTCCCGGGGGCTCGAATTGATGATCGTGATCCCCGACTACCAGGCGATCACCGACCGGGACCGGGCCGACCACCCCGCCGAGCACGCGGAGAACCTGGTCCTCGACTACCTGGCCGCGGGCGTCGACCCCGAGCGGGCCACGATCTTCACCCACAGCGCCGTCCCCGCGCTGAACCAGCTGATGCTGCCCTTCCTCAGCCTGGTCAGCGTCGCCGAACTCTCCCGCAACCCCACCGTCAAGGACGAGATCGCCCACTCCCGGCAGTCCGCCGTCAGCGGGCTGATGTTCACCTACCCCGTCCACCAGGCCGCCGACATCCTGTTCTGCAAGGCCGACCTCGTCCCGGTCGGCCAGGACCAGCTGCCGCACCTGGAAGTCACCCGCACCATCGCCCGCCGCTTCAACGACCGCTACACCGCCCTCTTCCCCGAACCGCAGGCCCTGCTCTCCCGCGCCCCGCTGCTGCTCGGCACCGACGGCGGCAAGATGAGCAAGAGCCGGGGCAACGCCATCGCCCTCGGCGCCGACGAGGACGAGACCGCCCGGCTGCTCCGCGGCGCCGTCACCGACCCCGACCGCCACATCGACTACGACCCCGTGAACCGTCCCGGCGTCTCCAACCTCCTGCTGCTCACCGCGCTCTGCCAGGATCGCGACCCGCGCGCCGTCGCCGAGGAGATCGGCAACGGCGGAGCCGCCCTCCTCAAGCGCACCGCCACCGAGGCGGTCAACGAGTACCTGCGCCCGCTGCGGGCCCGCCGCGCCGAACTCGCCGCCGACCGCACCGTGCTGCGCGAGGTCCTGCGCACCGGCAACGCCCGCGCCAACGCCGTCGCCGACCGGACCCTCGGCGAAGTCCGCGCCGCCATGGGCACCTTCTAGCCCCGGCCGGTCCGTTCCGCTGTCGTCCCGTCGTCCCGTCATCCCGTCGTCCCCGCGCAGCCTCCCGGAGGACGACGGAGCGACAGCGGCACCGCTGGGATGGGCCGTTCCCGGACGGGGGATACCGTCAGCAGACGGAACAGCGGAACCACCGGGCAGTGGAACAACGGCCGACCGCCTTCCGCCCCCACCCCCCCGCATGCGCCCCCGAAGGAGTTCCGGATGCCCCTGCGCCCGCTCCGCCCCGGCGACCGGGTCGCCCTCGCCGCCACCAGCGGCGCGATCGACCCCGCCCGACTCGACCTCGGCATCGAGATCCTGCGCACCTGGGGCCTGGAGGTGACCGTCCTCCCGCACCTCCACGACACCCACCCCACGCTGTCGCACCTGGCCGGCACCGACGCCCACCGCGCCGCGGACCTGCAGTCCGCCTGGCTCGACCCCGACGTCGCCGCGGTCCTCTGCGCCCGCGGCGGCTTCGGCGCCCACCGGATGGTCGACCTCCTCGACTGGGACGCGATGCGCGCCGCCGAACCGAAGCCGCTGGTCGGATTCAGCGATGTCACCGTCCTGCACGAAGCCTTCGCCCAGCGGCTCGGCATCCCCACCTTCTACGGCCCGATGCCCGGCACCACCGTCTTCAGCACCGACCCCGCCACCGCCGAACACCTGCGCCGCACCCTCTTCGAACCCACCGCCACCACCCTCCTCACCGGCCCCGACGCCACCGCCCTCGCCCCCGGGCGGGCGCACGGCGTCCTGATGGGCGGCTGCGCCTCCCTGCTCGCGGCCGACCGCGGCACCCCCGGCGCGCGGCCGTCCTTCGCCGGCGGCCTGCTCCTCCTGGAGGACGTCAACGAGCAGCCCTACCAACTCGACCGGATCCTCACCCAGCTCCGCCGCAACGGGGCCCTGGAGGGAGTGGCGGGAGTGGTGCTCGGCTCCTGGGACGGCTGCGGCCCGCTCGACGGCGTGCGGGCCGTGATGCTCGACCACTTCGGCGGACTCGGCATCCCCGTCCTGTGGGAACTCGGCTTCGGCCACTGCCCGTCCTCGATCACCGTCCCGCTCGGCGTCCCCGCCACCCTCGACGCCGACGCCGGCACGCTCACCCTGGACACACCTGTTCTCAGTGGCCCTACTGGCGCGTAGGGTGCGAGCCATGCACGTCGAAGGCACCCCCGCCACCGCTTCCGCCACCGCTACCGAGCAGCCCGTCGCCGTCGCGGAACAGGTGGTGGCCCAAGCCCTCGGCCTGCTCCGCGGCCCCGGCAGCGGCGCCGGACGCACCGTCCTCGGCCTGACCGGACCGCCCGCCGCCGGCAAGTCCACCCTCGCGCACCTCCTGGTTGCGGAGATCAACCGCCGCGAGGGCCCCGACACCGCCGCCCTCCTTCCGCTCGACGGCTTCCACCTCTCCAACACCCAGCTCGACCGCCTCGGCCTGCGCCCCCGCAAGGGTGCCCCCGAGACCTTCGACGCCCACGGCTACCTGGCCCTCCTCCAGCGCGTCGTCACCGACCGCTTCCACGACATCTACGCTCCCGACTTCGACCGCACCCTCGACGAACCGGTCGCCGCCCGTCACCTCATCCGCCCCCACACCCGGCTCGTCGTCACCGAAGGCAACTACCTCGCCGCCCCCACCACCCCGTGGACGGACGCCCGCGCCCTGCTGCGCGAACTCTGGTACGTCGACGCGGACGAGAGCGCCCGGGACGCCCGTCTGCTGACCCGCCACACCGCCGGCGGCCAGGACGAGACGGCCGCCCGCCGACGCATCGACGACAACGACCGCCCCAACGCCGCCTACGTGACGACCACCCGTACGGCCTGCGACCGGGTGGTCCGTGCGGGCGAGTTTGCACCCGCCACCGATCCGGCGTAGTGTTGACTGGTCGCTCGGCAGGGAGCACCGGACACGCATCTGTGTGGACGGTCCCGGGGCGGCCAATCCCCTGAGAAACCAGTTCGATGATCCGTGACGGGTCGCGTTCCTTTTCGCGTCCCCGTTCGCATTCTCGGCGTGCGCTTTTCCGGAGATTGCGGCCGATTCGCTTTCAGGAGCGGGGATCGGCTAGAGTTTGAAACGTCGGACGGGGCGTCAAGCCGCAGAAGACGAAAGCGAGTCGGGAAAGAGCAGCAGCTCGGATCTGATAAGCTGGAAACACGAAAGAACGAAGCGCCCGGAG